>DASVVI010000114.1:0-7402 GCA_036386635.1 Longimicrobium sp. | reverse complement strand
ACGTGCGCTGGGGCGGCGTTCCATCGTTTCCCGCGGCTGGGCCGAGCTGTCCCTCGTCGACCATGAGCCCGACTGCCTGGCGATCGGCGAGGTCAACCAGCAGGCGCTGTTCGGCCGTGTCGCGGCGGTGGTCCACCACGGGGGCGCCGGCACCACCACGGCCGCCGCGCGAGCCGGTGCGCCCCAGGTCGTCATTCCGCAGATCTACGACCAGCCGTACTGGGCGGGGCGGGTCCAGGCGCTCGGCATCGGGGCCGCGCACGCGTCCGGCACCCCGACCACGGGTTCGCTGAAGGATGCACTGGAGCACGCGCTCTGGCCCGGCGTGGCGGTCCGCGCCCGGTCCGTCGCGGCGGAGGTGCGCGGCGATGGGGCGGAGGTGGCTGCCCAGCGCCTCGTCACGATAGGCTGGCACTGATCCCCCTGACCCGCGGCCGAAGCGTCCCCACCGGTTGAGGCACCGCCCGCGCGCCGTTATATTGCCCCGCTTGTGGGCCGGTAGCTCAGTTGGTAGAGCACGCGACTTTTAATCGTGAGGTCTTGGTTCGAGTCCCACCCGGCCCACCTAACAGAAATCCGCTTAAGGTCTGGAGAGTAGACCTGGGCGGGTTTTCTGTTGGGCGCCTCGAGTTCTTGCGCATCGTACCGACTATCTACCGAGATGCAGCACGGAGACGCTCACCTCGTGCACGGAACCTAAAGGCCGCGTCCGGCAGGTCCCCATCCATACCTACTCCTCGCCCGCTTCAGTGGAGTACTGTGGTATTGGCCGTGTCACCTGGAGCGGCCCATCTCCGCCAGCGGAACCACCTGTTCGCTTCCGTCGAGCATCTCCAAGATCGTGGGGACTGGTACCTCTTTCCCGTATTGCACACTGATGATGTCATGCACCTCGTTTTCGCTCACCTGTGAGCCTGTGCGTCACCGCGCGCACGTCGATTCCGCAGCCCGCCTCCGTCAGCCGTCTTTTGTCCATGCTCCTCCTTCCTACAATCTCGCCCTCGGACAAATCCCCCTCCTCGCGTCACGGGTTGGGACGAGCAGTTTTCCCCCCGCCTCGAGGGGTGCGGTCGTGTTGTGGTGCGACAGCAGCAGGGTGGGCTAACCGGAGCCTCAGTTTAGAGCATCGATTCATGAACTCCTCAATCGTCCCAGCTGTGCCCACATCTAGCACATCCACTTTCGCTCTTGGAATTTCCAAAGCCCTGAGATTCCCAGGTGAGTTGGGGGTGATGTAGCACACGAGTAGTCGCATGAAGTTGGCGTCACGATTAAGGACGATGACCTCTGGTGCCGGCGTCCCTAGTGCACCGGCCGAAACAAGCGCGGAGCGCGGCGTCGTCGTCGCGATCCATACCGCTCCACCTCCGAAACCCGGGCGGATGAGAGGATACACACTTAGTGCGAACTGAACCACGACAGCAAGGGGAAGTGCGCCAGCCAGCATAAAGACGAATGGAATCTCAAGAGTTCGAGCCTCGCTGGAACGTGCCAATGTGCGATCGAGGCGTAAGCTGGTGGAGCTGATAACCCCAGTAGATAAAAAGGTGATGCCGAAGTATGCCGCTGTCTGCCAGGAGTACACGCGCCTCATCTCCGATCGATGCATCGGCAGAAGAGCAACATGCTCCAGAAATTGAAAGAACGTGAGCAACCCTACAAACCCGACCAACACCGATACGACGATGGGTACGACCATGCGATGAACGCGCGCGGTCTGCTCATGTTGCATGTTTTGCCACAAAAACGGGAGGGCGGCACCGGCGCCCGCTGGGATTACGGTGACGAACAGGAAAACGAGGGCAGCGGCGATATACTGTGCCCGAAAAAGGTCGTAGTCAACTATGTGATAGGTGCCGTAGTGCGTGTTCACTATCACGAATCCTAATAGGTACAATGACGCGGCTGAGGCGGCCAAGTGGTCCACCTGGATACGCGTGAGCAACGAAGTTCGCTCCTCTGCCACTGTGCAGTTCCCTGTTTCGGTGAAATCAAATGCCCGCGTTCCTACCACGGTATCGACGAATATCTCTCCACGCAATTGATCATTAAACTATTTTTCATCGTTTTCCCCCCACACAGACTCAACTGCTCTTAGTACCTACACATACCCTTAGAACTGAGGATTCGCTCCTCCTGTTGAAGGGGCATTACGGCGCCTCGCTCTTTCAAATCGCTAGGTCGTGGTTCGAGTCCCACCCGGCCCATTTTCCCGAGGCACCGCTGCGGCGGTGCCTGGGGTTTTTTGTTCTACCTACCTGACGGATCCGGGGTATTCAGTATCAGGGCTTGAACAAGAGAAGGTGAACACGCGGAGAACAGGGGTCAGTACGGGGTTCCACAAAACGTGGAACCTTGTCCGACGAGGCTGGTATCGTTCACTGCTAGAACGAACGGTTTCTCAAGCCCCTCGTGACGATGCCTGGAGTAAAGTACTCAGCGGTGTTCGAGGTTGCTGTCGACAACTTCGGCTACATCAGGGTGGAGCAGGCGCGTGAGGTGGACGTCTCGCCAAAAACCCTGCACATGATGGCGAAGCGCGGAACCCTGGAGCACGTGAGCACCGGGCTCTACCGAGTGGCCGCGCTTCCGCCCTCCGCGCATTCCGAGTACATGGAGGCGAGCCTCTGGCCTCGGGGCGCTCAGGGTGTGGTGTCGCACGAAAGCGCACTCGTGCTGCACGAGCTTTCGGACGTGAACCCGTCGAAGATCCACATTACCCTGCCAGCGGGCTACCGCATCACGCGCCCGGTTCCACCGATCTACGCCATCCACGGCGCGGACCTCGACCGCGACGACATCGAACAGGTGAACGGAATCCCGGTGACTACTCCCGCACGAACCATCGTGGACTGCTGCCGCGCCCATCTCGGCCCTGCGTTGATTCGCCAGGCGATCGACGATGGGTTGCGTAAGGGCCTTCTCGACGCGAGCGGGGCTGAGAGACTCCGTATGGAATGCCTCGGCTCGGCCGGGAGTGAACATGGCTGAACCTGAGCGCCTGCGGCGCCCCGCGACGCCGAAGACCAAAAGCGTTCTTGAGCAGATGGTGGGGCGGTACGCCCGGCACTACCGAATCCCCCAGGGCAGAGTCCGTGGCTGGATCTCGTTCATGGTGCTGGGCGGCGCGCTGGAGCGGGTGAAGGATGCCGGGGGAGTACCGGCGTTCATCGTGAAGGGGGGAGTCGCGCTGGAGCTGCGGCTGCGGGTCCGCGCGCGCACCACGAAAGACTTCGACGCGACGTTCCGGGCCGAGTTCGGCGAAATGCTCCAGGCGCTGGATCGTGCCCTGGCGGAGCCGTACAGCGACTTCCGGCTGATGCGGCGTGGTGAGATCCGCGAGTTGGGCGGCAAGGCGAAGCGGATCGAGATCCGGCTGGAATACCACGGGAGACCGTGGGCCACCGTGCCGATGGAGGTCTCTGCGGGTGAGAGCCAGGACGTAGAGGCGGAACTCGTCCCGGCGACCGACCTGTCCGAGTTCGGGATAAACGGCCCCGAGTACATCCACTGCCTGTCCGCACGATATCAGATCGCCCAGAAGATCCACGCGGCGACCACGCCACAACGCGGCGGCCGGGTGAGCGAGCGGTACCGCGATCTCGTGGACCTCTGGCTTCTCCGCGAACTTGGGACGAAGCTCGTCGACGTGCGCGAGGCATGTGAGGATGTGTTCCGTCGTCGAGCGATGCAGCCCTGGCCTCCCGCGGTGGTCGTGCCGGCAAGTTGGGCCGAACCCTTTGCCCGCCTCGCCGCCGAAGTGGGGCTGCCCATCCACGACGTGGAAGAAGCAGCTCAGAACCTCCGCGGATACATAGAGGAGATCGCAAGCGCCCGTTAGCCAATCAGCGGAGATGAGACACCCGATCAACGCCTCTCGATCACATGGGGTCGAACCGCGATCCCGAGCGCGGCCACGATCAGCATCGCGGCGACAGCGAAGGTGATGCGCATGCCGGCAGCGACGGCTGCGGGGGGTGCAGTCGTGATGTCGGACGATGAGGATGCGAAGGCGAACACCGCGCCCATCACCGATGCGCCGGTGATGAGGCCGAGGTTGCGCGACAGGTTGAGCATGCCGGACACGACGCCCCGCTGGTCCGCGCGAACGCCGCTCATGACCGCGGTGTTGTTGGCCGTCTGGAAGAGCGCGTAGCCGGCGGTGATGACGACGATGGGCGCGACGTACCCGGCGACGCCGAAGCTCGGCGGCAGCAGGGACAGAGCGGCGGCGCCGGTTGCCATGGCGGCGAGCCCGGCGACGGTGAGGCGCGGCGCACCCAGCCGGTCCACCATGCGGCCGGCAGGCGCCGCGGTCAGCGCGGCGACGAGCGGTCCGATGGAGAGCACGAGCCCCACGAGCGCCGCATCCAGCCCGAGCGCCCGCGACAGGTAGAACGGCCCCACCACCAGCGTCGCCATCATCACTGTGGAGACGAGCGCACTGGTGGCGAGGCCCCCGCCGAGCACGCGGTCGCGGAGCATCGCCAGTCGGATCAGGGGCGATGCCGCTCTCGTCTCGGCGAGCACGAAGAGACAGGCTCCGAGCACGGCGCCCGACAGCAGGGCGATGTTGAGCGGACCGAAGCGGCCGCGGCCCATCGTCATCGCCAGCGCGTAGGCGGCGAGTGTGAGCGCGAGCAGCAGCGTACCAAGGTGGTCGTGCCGCGCCCGCTCGGTTTGCGGCGCGGGGCGGTCGGCGGGGAGATGGCGGTGCGCGAGAAGCAGGGCGAGGATGCCCAGCGGCGCTTTCACCAGGAAGATGGCGCGCCAGCCGAGCCCGGCGATCAGCACGCCTCCGAGCGACGGCCCGAGCGCGGTGCCGATGGCGGACATCGTGCCGAGCAGCCCCATCGCGCTGCCGGTCCGCTCCTTCGGCACCGTCTCGCCGACGAAGGCCAGGGTGAGGGCCATCATGACGGCCGCTCCCAGCCCCTGCGCCGCGCGGGCGGCGATCAGCATCCACAGGGCGGGCGCGGCGCTGCACAGCACCGACGCCCCCGTGAACAACCCGATGCCGGCCAGCAGCAGCCGGCGGCGTCCCATCGTGTCCCCCAGCCGCCCGACGCTGACGATCAGGGTGGTGATGGCGAGGAGGTAGGCGAGGACGATCCACTGGACTTCCTGGAACGAGGCCGAGAACGCCTGCGCCAGCGTCGGCAGGGCCACGTTGGCGATGCTGGTGCCCAGCGACGACAGCAGCATCGACAGCGAGAGGCTCCCGAGCGCCCATCGAGTCGAGGTGTTCGCCTTCGCGTCTTCGCCGGACGCGAGCGCGGGCTTTGGCATCGTGAGGAGCATCGTTCTTCCCTCCGGCAGGCGGTGGATTCAACACGCCCCGGGAAGCTCGGGCGAACGCCGGCATTGCGGAAGCCGCACGGATTGCACTTTATTCGTGCGTCTGACGCCATGTCACGATGCGACTGCAAGGGTGATACGTGCCCGGACCCGATCTCAACCTGCTCGTCACGCTCGACGTGTTGCTCGCGGAGGGGAGCGTCGCGCGCGCGGCCAGGCGGCTGGGACTCAGCCCGTCGGCGATGAGCCGAGCGCTGGCGCGGCTGCGCGAGACGATGGGCGATCCGCTGCTGGTGCGTGCCGGGCGCGGCCTCGTGCCCACGCCGCGGGCGCTGGAGCTGCGCGGGCGCGTGGGCCAGCTCGTGCAGGAGGCGGAAGCGGTTCTGCGCCCAGCCGAGAAGCTGGATCTGTCGAAGCTGGCGCGGACGTTCACGCTGCGGACGAGCGAGGGCTTCGTGGAGAACTTCGGACCGCAGCTCATCGCCCGCATCGGCAGGGAGGCGCCCGGCGTGCGGCTGCGCTTCGTGCAGAAGGCGGACAAGGACGGCGCGCCCCTTCGCGAGGGAGCCATCGACCTGGAAACGGGCGTGGTGGAGGACTCGACCGCTCCGGAGCTGCGTGCGCAGGCGCTGTTCAGAGACCGCTTCATCGGCGTGGTGCGAGCCGGGCACCCGCTCAGCCGCGGCGAGGTCACGCGCGCTCGCTACGCCGCCGGCAAGCACATCTGCGTGTCGCGGAGGGGCCACAGCCAGGCGCAGGTCGATGGAGCACTCGCGGAGCTGGGGTTGGAGCGGGAGATCGTCACGACGGTGGGCGGCTTTTCAACGGCGCTCGCGCTGGCCCGCGCATCCGACCTGATCGCGAGCGTCCCCGAGCGGCACACGGGCACGCTGCGCGAGGGGATGCACAGCTTTCCCCTGCCGTTCCCCACGCCTGAGATCACCGTTTCGCTGCTCTGGCACCCGCGCATGGGCGGCGATCCGGCGCATCGCTGGCTGCGCGAATGCGTCCGCGAGGTGTGCGCGGAGCAACCCGATCCCCCCACGGGAGTGTAGCGAGATGGTGGAACGGAGCGATCTGAGATGCACCCTCACGGCGCTGCTGGCCGCGTGGGTCGCGATGGTGTTCGGCGCGAGCCTGCTGATCGTGGCGTTCGGGCCGGGCCCCGGTCCGACGACCGTGCAGGAGCTCGCGCGGGCGGTGTGGAAGGGGGCGGATGACATGGGCCCGGCCGTGAAGCTGCTGCTGATCGTGCTCTTTGCCCTGCAGCTGCTCGGCGGCAGGCGGCGGCGCGATCCCCAGCAGCACGAGAGGAGCCTCGTCTCCGCCGGCGTACTGGGGGCGTTCGCGATGCTGTACACCGTCGCCCTGATCCCGCAGTCGTACTCGCGCGGGTTCGCGGTCGGGCTCACCGGCACGCGCTTCGACCTCGCCGTCCTGCCCCTCTACCTCTGCGCAGGCGCGTTCGGCGGCGTGGTGTTCACCCTGTCACGCGCGAAGTGCCGCGCAGCCCGTTCGTAGCGGGGACGTGGGGTCGGTCTACTTGCCCGGCGCGGCGACGGATGCCTGAAGCGCGGCCGCCAACCCGGCGTCGCCGCTCAGGATTTGGGCCCAGGGAAGCTCGAGCCCCTTTCGCTTCCCCTTCTTCGTGATCCTCAGCCGCTCCGGCTCCAGCGTGACGACGTAGGTCTCGCCGTCCACCTCGATCTCGCGTTTGAGCGGCTTCTCAAGCCTGGTCACCATATTCGAACCTCTCCTGGGTAGACGAGTTTCGGAATGCGTCCCTCCGGGGAATACACGGCGGCAGCGGCTACGAACTTCAGCGGGGTGCGGCGGAGGACGCCCGCGCGACCCGGCGGAGCAGCGCTGCCCGGTCCAACACGCGCCCTCGGGCGATGACGGCGGAGATCGAGCGGGTGTTGCGGATGTCCGCGAGCGGGTCGCGGTCGAGGAGGACGAGGTCGGCGGCGCGGCCAGGGCGGATGGTGCCGAGCGAGTCGAGCGCGCCCAGGTAGGCGGCGGGCTCGTAGGTTGCCGCGCGGAGCGCCTGCATCGGCGTCAGGCCCGCACGCACGAGGAGAGCCAGCTCGTCGTGCATCGACAG
>DASVVI010000113.1:0-4948 GCA_036386635.1 Longimicrobium sp. | reverse complement strand
CGCGCCGTCGCCCAGCATGCCGCTGCGGCCGACGAGCTGCGCGGCGAGCACGGTCTGGATCACGCCGGTGATGTTGTTGGTGGTCGCCTCCGGCGCGCCCACGTCCGAGCCGCTGCTGATCGTCACCAGGCGCGCCTTGCCCAGCGCGTCCGCGATGGAGGGCGCGATCTGCGGGAGCATCTCGATCTGGCGGTAGCGGAAGTAGCTCTCGCCGCCGCGCTGAATCGCGTCGTTCACCTTGCGGATGCTCTCCGCCGTCGCCTCGGCCACGGTGCTGATGCGGATGGCCTCCGCCTCGGCCGTGGCGAGCGCCTGGATCTTGACCCGCTCGGCATCCGCGCGGGCCTGGGCGAGCTGCGTCGCCTCGAGCTCGGCGATGCGCTGGTGGCCGAGCGCTTCCTGGCGCGCCACCTCGGCCTGCGCGATCAGCGCCGCGTTGGCCGCGCGCGTCTGCTCCAGCTCGCGCTGCTTGTTGCTGATCTCGCGCTCCGCCTCCAGCTCCGCCTCCTTGGAGCGGCGCGACTGCTGCGCGCTCACGATGTCCGCGTTGGCCTGCGCCTCGGCGGCGGACATGCGGCGCCGCGCCTCGGCCACCTCGCTCTGCACCACCTTGATGTTCAGCGAGTTGAACGCCAGCCCAAGGTCCGTGAGCTCGCGCGAGCACGCCTTGCGGATGATGATGGCGAGCGGATCGTCGTCGTCCTCCGCCGCGTCCACCGCGCGCGACACGGGAAGCTCGATCGGCGTGTGCTCCGCCAGCTCCATCCCCGGCGTGCGGATCCCGGCCGGAAGGCGCGGCGCCGTCTTGGCCGAGAAGAGCTGGTCGTGCGTCAGCAGGTTGATCGCGCGCCGGCCTGAACTGGAGAGCAGGTCGATCAGGATGTTGAGCTGCTCCGCCTCCGGCTTGGAGAAGAAGCGGTTGGCCGCCGTCTTGATCATCGTGTCCGTGTCGCCCACCGACACGATGGCGCTCGCCAGCACCTGCACCTTGATGGGCTGAGGGGTGCCGGTCTGGTCCAGGTCCGCCGTCTGGTCGGTGATGTCCAGGTCGACGTTGATGGCCTTGCTGGAGAGCGTGGTGCCCGTGGTGAAGAGCGGGATCTCCCACGACTTGCCCGGGCCGCGGTAGATGGCCGTGCGCCCGTTGAGCCAGCTCACCATGCGGATGGAGCCCGCCCCCACGCTGCGGAGGAACGAGTTGACGATCAGCGGAATGACAATCAGAACGCCGATCAGGATGACCGCGATTCCTGCAAGGTTCATCGTCCTAGCTCTCCTCTAGTGATTTCACGCCGCCCGCCGGATCTTCCGGCGCGGCCCTCGACACGACGCAGCGGTTCCGCGCGCCGTCCACCTCCTCCACCAGCAGCCGGTCGCCCGCGCGTACCCGCAGCCCCTTGTCCACGTCCGCGGGGCGAAGGGTGGCGAGCACCTGCAGCACCTGCCCGTCCACTTCCAGGGCGATCAGCCCGCTGCCGCTCTCGTCGAACCTCGTCACCGCCGTCCCCGTATCGAACAGCGCGCTCTCCAGCGTCAGCGCGGGTACGGAGGCGAAGCGGAAGAAGAAGTTCCACACCGGCCTCACCGCCACGAGCTCGAAGGCGATCCCTCCCAGCAGCGCGAGCAGCAGAAGCAGCACGCCGCCGAGGTACGGCTCCCCCGCGAGCCCCGTGGCGCCCAGCCCCACCAGCACGCTGAACAGCACGCGCGGCGAGAGGATCTGCCACGCCCACGAGTGGCCGCCCTGCCCAGTGTCGTGGTTGGCGTGGTTGCCGTGGTGCCCTGCGACGTCGTGGCCGCCGTGGTGCCCAGCGACGTGGTGCCCGCCGTGGTGGCCGCCCAGGTCGTGCCCCGCGTGGCCGCCGTGCCCGTGCCCCAGGTGCCCGCCGTGCCCGTGGCCGCCGCCGTGCGACACGTCGTGGCCGCCGTGCCCATGCCCGTGGCTCAGGCCAGACGCGGCCATGGCCAGGAGGCCCAGTGCTCCAAGGATCAGCGAAAAGAGGTAGAAGCTCATGCTCGGGGTGCGGTGCGGCCGCGCGATGCGTGCGGCCGACGACATGTACGGGGGAGGGGGACTTCCGGTTTCCGGCGGGATGCGCAGCCATCAATGTAAGGAGTGCGGCCCTCTGAGTCACCTTTTTCGATTTCGCTGGCACGGAACGCGAAGTGGCGACCGCCCGCCGAACCCCGTTCCTTTCGACCAGACGCCCCGATCTCGTTGACGTTCTTCGATGTCCTGACGGCCGCCGCGCTCGGCGTATACCTCGCGGCGGCGGGCGCGGCGTGGTGGGCGCTGCGCCGTCCCTCACCGCCGCCGAGCGACGCGACGCCTTTCGTCAGCGTAGTCGTCGCCGCGCGCAACGAAGCCGCCCGTCTCCCCGCGCTCCTCGCCGACCTGGCCGCGCAGACGTACCCGGCCTTCGAAGCGCTGATCGTGGACGACCGCTCCACGGACTCGACGGCGGAGTTGGTCGAAGCGGCCGCCGCGCGCCACCCCGGCCGCTTCCGCATCGTCCGCCAGACGGATGTCCCGGACGGCATCTCCCCCAAGAAGCTGGCCCTGCAGCGCGGCGTCGAAGCCAGCCGCGGCGAGATCCTCCTCCTGACGGACGCCGATTGCCGCGTTCCCTGCACCTGGGTGGCGGGGTTGGTGCGCTCCTTTCAGCCTGACGTCGCGATGGTGCTCGGATGCTCCGAATACGCCTCCGAGGGCCCCTGGTTCGAGCGATTCCAGGCGTTCGACTTCCTCACGCTGACCACGACGATGCTCGCGAGCGCCCGCCTGAACGTGCCGCTGGGCGCCTCCGGCCACAACCTGGCCTACCGCCGCACCGCCTTCGACCGCGTGGGCGGCTACCGCTCCGGCCTCACCCGCATCGCCGGCGACGACATGCTCATGCTCTACCTGATCCGCTCCTCCCCCGAGTTGGGCCGCATCGGCTGGGCGGACGGCGCGGACACGCTGGTTCAAACGCAGCCCGTCCCCACCCTGCGCGACTTCCGCAACCAGCGGGCGCGCTGGGCGTCCAGCGGGATGCACCACTTCCGCGCGGACGTGCGAGTGCTGGCGTACGGAGCCGCGTCGCTCTACGCCAACGTCTTCGTGCTGTGCGGCCCGCTCTTCGTGTGGACGGGGTACCTGACATGGGCGGGATGGATCGCGGGCGTGCTCGCCAAGCTGGCCGCGGACCTCCTGCTGTACGGAACCGCGGCGCGCCGCTTCGGCAGCAACGGGCTGCTGCGCTGGCTCCCGCTCTGGTTCCTCGCGCAACCCATCTACCTGACCGCGATGGCGGTGTGGGGAAGCCGCCCTCGCTTCCACTGGAAGCCCTGACAGGAGCAATCGCGTGCCCAAAGACGACTTCACGGAGCTCTCCGTCCGCGCCGTCACCACCGCCGCGCACGACCTCGGCCTCGACCCCTCCCTATTCGTCGAAGAACTGGCCCAGGGTGAGATCGGACTCCTCATCACCTACCTCCGCGCCGCCGCCCCCTTCATCGACGACGTGGACCTCCGCGCCCGCATCGAAGCGCTGCTCCACCGGCTGACCGCGTGGACGGGAGATGGAGGGTAAGGGCTTGGGTAGCCGCCCGGCCCACCAAGTCCGCCTGCGCGGACTCGCGCAAACGCCTGCTCCGGTTGCGGCCACCGTAGGATCTAGCCGAAGGCCATGCAGGGGCTCGCGCGACAGTGCGGCCCCCTCGGAACTCGCAGTAGATCCTTCGCTCCGCGCCGAAGATCGGAGCCGGGGCGGGACCTGAGCCGCGCGTCACTCAGGATGACAAAAATGGGGGGATGTCTCCGTTACCCAGACGGCTTCAGCCGTCTTCGCGTGGTTCCAGCCGGGGGCTTTAGCCCCCGGTGACACGCCCCCCGGCGTGGCGGACGCGGCGCCGGCCACCCGCGAACCCGCACCACCCCCGCTCGCGCAACCTGCGAAGGCAGGTTTCCCGCGGTTGTTGCAGCGGTTTCAACCGCCGGAATTCCCCGCCGAACGCACGCAAAAAAGACCCGAGCGATTCCCTCGCCCGGGCCCTCCTTTAGTCCTCAGCCGATCACGTGCGCGCCAACCGGCGCGCAAAGATCCGCAGCCCTTCCATGACGTCGTCCGCGTAGGCGGGCATCTCGCCGATCATGACCTCGGCGTCCTTGGGGAGGGCCAGCTCCAGCGCGTCGATGGCGCGCTTGATGGACTCGGCGCGGGCATTGCGGGCGCCGGAATCGCCCGAGTGAGGGCTGAAGGCGCGGCGGCGGCGGACCTTGGTCTCGAACTCGTCGCGGCCCTGGTTGCTCACGGAGACCCAGCCATTGCGCTCGTCGATCAGCGCGCGCGACTTGAGTGCCCTTACCACACGCCCATCCAGGTGGTCCACCGGAACGGGGCCGGTCTGCCGCGAAAGGTAGCGCAGCAGGTCGGTCTGTTTTTCGTTTAATGTATTCGGCATGGGACAACTATATTACAGAAAACGCGGATTCGCGCAAGAGCCCGCCGCACGCAGGGTTGAATCGAATTCGACCGCCATGTGCCGCGAGAACACGAGCGCTGGCGCGCAATGTAACGGAAGCGCCGCGAACGGCCCAACTCGCGAACGCACTGTCCGGCGATTGGCGCAATGAGCACGCGAGCGCTCTATGACGATATTGCAGCAAAGACGTGCCCGAATGGACCCCCGCCGCGCTCGTGCGTCACTAGAGACCCGCGAATCGGGTTGAGAAAACCATTGGACTCAAGTAGTTTACCCGCATGAAATCGAATGCGCTGGACCTTCTGGCAAGCGGCACCGTCCCGCTCTACCTTGCGCCCCAGGCGGGCGTCAGCGAGTCCCCCTTCCGCCGGCTCTGCCGCCGCTTCGGGGCGGACGTCGTCGTGTCCGAGTTCGTCTCCGCCGAGGGGATCCGGCGTCACGACCGGCGCACGCATGGCTATCTTCGCTTCAACGACGAAGA
>DASVVI010000112.1:0-4488 GCA_036386635.1 Longimicrobium sp. | reverse complement strand
AGGTAGACGATGGCGGGCTTGGTGTTGAGCTCGCCCAGCGACCGGTAGCTGCGGTTGGTCTTGGCGATGCGGCTGACCGTGCTCTCCGGGTCCTGGTAGTTGCCGAAGGCGAACACCTCGGTGGGGCAGGCCTGCACGCAGGCGGGCACCACCTCGCCGTCGCGCACGGTGCGGTTCTCCTGGTTGGCCTGCCGCTCCTTCTCGTGGATGCGCTGCACGCAGAAGGTGCACTTCTCCATCACGCCCTTCTCGCGCACCGTGACGTCCGGGTTGAGCTGCAGGTGCAGCGGCTCCGCGAACTCGTAGGTGAACCAGTTGAAGACGCGCACCTTCCACGGGCAGTTGTTGGCGCAGTAGCGCGTGCCCACGCAGCGGTTGTACACCTGGCCGTTGAGCCCGTCCGGCGTGTGATAGGCCGCGTACACGGGGCACACCGGCTCGCACGGCGCGCTGCCGCAGTGCTGGCAGAGCATGGGAAGGAAGCGGGTGTCGTCCGTAGCCGTGTCGCGGTACGCCTCGTCCTCTTCCTTGCCGTGGCCGAAGTAGCGCTCGATGCGCAGCCAGCTCAGGTCGCGCCCGCGCTTCTGCTCCTTGGGGCCCACGACGGGGACGTTGTTCTCGGCGTAGCAGGCGATGGTGCACGCCGCGCAGCCGATGCAGCGGTCCAGGTCGATGACCATCCCCCACCGCGTGTCGCCCTCGATGTACTCGCCGTACTCGGTGGCGGCGGGTGGGTACGACGCGGGATCGGTGGTGCGCGCCACGGGGCCGAAGCCGCCGGAGGTGCGCAGCTCCTCGGTCACCTTCTCGGCGCCGGGGATGAACCCCTCGCCCTTGGCGTCCAGAGCCTTGAGCGCCTCCCACCCCACGGCCTGCGCCACGGCGCGGTCGTGCTGGATGCGGACGCCGTTCTCGAACAGCCCTTCCCAGCGCTTCAGGCTGCGGCCGGCCGGGGTCACGGTGACGCGCGTGGCCGGGGCCATGGCGCCGGTGGCCGGATCGACCTGGCCGCCCAGCAGGCGCATGGGGTTGACGCCGCGCCCCTCGTTGAAGCGGCCGGCGTTCCTCTGCCCCAGCCCCATCTGGATGGCGACGGTGTCGCGGCGCACGCCGGGCCACACGTACAGCGGCACCTCGAACGAGCCGTGCGGCGACTCCACCTTTACGACCGTCCCCTGCTCCAGGTTGGCGCGCGAGGCGGTCTCGGGGTGCATCTCGATCCACGAGTCCCAGGGCACCTTGGTGACCTGGTCCGGCAGCTCCAGCAGCCACGGGCGGTTCCCCGTGCGGCCGTCGAAGAAGCGGATGGACGGGTACGCCACCAGGTGCAGCCCGTCGGCCGCGCCCTCCCACTGCACGGGACGGTACGCCACCGGGCCCGCGGGCGCGGCGGGTGCCGGCGCGGCGGCTACGGGCGCCGGTGCGGCCGCGGTGTCGGCGGCGGGCGGCGCGGCCGGAGCGGCCACGGCGGGAGCGGCCGCCACGCGGGCGGCGGCGCCGCCGCCGGGGAGCGCGCGGTCGCCCGGCAGCGGCGTCACCATGCCCAGCACGGACGGGATGGCGCCCGAGGGCATGCTCCCCCACGCTCCGCCCGTCTTGAGCGCGGAGCGCCAGGCGTCCACGGTCGGCGTGCGGCCGGCCCAGGCGGCGCGCAGGTAGTCGAAGTACGTCCCCGGCGGGGTCGCGCCGCCCGCGGGCACGCCCAGGATGGAGGCGATCCCCAGCAGCACGTCGCCGGTCTGCTTGGTGTTGAACACCGGGCGCATCACCGGCTGCACCAGCTCGAACACCCCCGGACGCGCCACGTAGTCGTCCCACGCCTCCAGGAAGTGGTGGTCGGGAAGGACGTGCGTGGCCAGCGCCGACGTGTCGTTGGGGAACGGCGAGAAGGAGACGATGGTCTGCACCTTCTTGAGCGCCGCCTCGAAGCCGAGCCCGCCCGGCAGCGTGTACACCGGGTTGGAGTCGCCCGCGATCAGCAGCACCTTCACCCGCCCCGCGTTCATGTCGGCGATCAGCCGCTGCACGGGGCGCAGGTCGGAGGTGGGGGACGGAGCCGCGGCGGGGCGGCCGTTGAGGCCGGCCACCGCCTGGCGCAGCGCCGTGGCGTTGGGGCCGCTGACGGCCGCGCCGGGGCCCATCGCCACCTTGCGGCGCCCCTCGTTCCACCACTGCACGGCGCGCTGCAGCTTGGCGGGCTCGATGTCCGCCGCCTGCGCCACCTGCTGCATGTTGGCGCCGCCAGCCAGCGCCTGCGCCACCAGCACCTCGGTCCCCGACTTGGCGGGGAGCCACAGGTCCGCGTTGATGCCGGTGAGCGGCCGGTGCGGCCCCACCCAGATGAACTTGCCGGCCCGCTCGCGCCCCTTCCGGTAGCCGTGCATCTCCGCGTACTGGTACGCGTAGTTCACCGGCGAGCCCCACGTCTCCAGGAAGTCCGCGCCAAAGGAGACCAGCACGTCCGCGTCGCTGAACACCAGGTCGCGCGGCCCGTCTTCCAGCAGCGCCCACTCCACCCGGCGCCCGCCCACGCTGCGCGCGAAGTCGTCGGCCAGGCGGGTCATGGTGGGACCCATGGAGCCCGTCAGCAGCACGGTGCCGCCCGCGCCGCCGCGGCGGATGGCGTCGGCAACCTCGTTCTGCGCCACGGTCCAGTTCACGTCGCGCGGGCTGCCGCCCACGGTGAGCTCGCGCAGGAAGGGGCCCTTGTGCCGGTCGGGGTGGTAGAGCCCCTGCACCGATGCCTGCCCGCGCGCGCAGGTGTTGCCGTGGTTCACGGGGTGGTCGGGGTTCCCCTCCACCTTGGTGGCGCGCCCCTCGTGCGTCTCCACGTGCAGCCCGCACCCGGCCGGGCATTCGCGGCAGGTGGTGGTGTACCACGTGGGCACGCCCGGCACGATGTCTTCCGACGGGCGCACCGAGGCCAGAAAAGTCTCCGGCGCGGCGCCCGTGCCGCACCCCGTAACCGCCATCCCCGCGCCGGCGGCTCCCACCACCGTGAGGAAGTCGCGCCTCTTCATTCCATCAGCCATGCTGTCTCCTCGATCCCATCGCGCCGGCGTCGTGTCGCTTCCGGGGGTGCGCGCTCAGTAGTGGCATACGGTGCAGTCCGTGGAGGCCCGCTGGTTGGGATACGTCGCGAGCTGGCCGCGCACGTCGTTCCCCTGCGCGCGGAGCGTGGCGATCTTGCGCACGAACGACGAGCGCTGGCGCACGGCGGCCTCTTCGGCGGCCGAGAGCGGCGTCTCGCCGCGGTGGCACGAGATGCACCACCCCATGCGCAGCGACGAGTACTGGTAGACCTTTTTCATGTTCTGCACGGGCCCGTGGCACGTCTGGCACTGGAGCCCGGCGTTCACGTGCACGTAGTGCGGGAAGTGCGCGTGGTCAGGCACGTCGTGGATGCGCACCCAGGGGATCGCCTCGCCGCGCTTCCAGTAGTCCACCAGCTTGAGCGCCTCGCGGTTCCAGGTGCTGTCGCGCTGCTTGGTGGGGAAGGTGAGCGCCGCCTGCGCGGGCACCGCCCCCGCCGACGAGCTTCCCGCCACGTGGCACCCCACGCAGAGCTGCACGCTGGGGATGTTCGCCGCCGGCGACCGGTCCGCGTTGTAGTGGCAGTACATGCAGGGCATCTGGTTCTGCCCGGCGTGCACGCTGTGATAGAACGCGATCGGCTGATCCGGCCCGTCGGCCTCGGTCGCCTTGTAGTCGCGGCACGAGGCCACGCCCAGGGCGAGGAGCAGGGTTCCAGCGAGGGAGAGAGCTCTGTTCATGGTCTGCTTGCGGAGAACACCGGCCCGCACGGAGCGTGAGCCGGCGGGCTCGCCGGTTCGCGCGCGGTCGTCTGCACGTCCGAACGGGCCCCATCGCCCGCGGGGCTCTTTCGGAATGCACCCATATAGCATTCGTCGGCGCGCCCGGCAAGCACCCGCCGCCGCGCGCGGAGCCACCCTGACAGCTTCGTAGGGGAAAGCCCCACAACCGCGAAGTGCCGAGTCCTGAGTCCTAAGTGCAAGGGGCGAATACCGATGCCCCGTGCGCCGCGCCCTCACGCGAGAAGCGGCCCCCCGTGCGATTCAGCCCCAGCCCCGCGGCGCCCGGTGTTACGGCGAACAGCGGTCTCACGCAGAGGCGCAGAGACGCAGGGAGAGGAAAGAAAGAAAAACAGATGGGCTCACACAGAGGCACAGAGTTGATATGAGAAGGCCGACCCCCTGGCCGGTCGCGGCGTAGCATTAAACTTCTAATGCTCGCCAGGTAGGTGACCGTTACGGGCGCGAAGCCCATATGCCAGGAGGTCAGCCATGCTCGAGACCGCCGAGTTGTTCCCCAAGATAACGATCGGGTTCGATCTTGGGGATAGGAAGAGCCACGTGTGCGAGATCGACGCGGCAGCGCGGGTGGTGAAGGAGGCGGTGGTGCCCACCACGCGTGCGGGAGTGGAAGCGTACTTCGGAGGGCGGACGCGGTGCCGGGTGGTGATGGAGG
>DASVVI010000111.1:0-2941 GCA_036386635.1 Longimicrobium sp. | reverse complement strand
CATCACATCCACGATGCGGAGGCGGGCGATGGCGGAACGGAAGCGGGCGACGGCTGCGCTCGAAGTGGAGATCTGCACCCAGGGAGAAGGAATGCGGGCCGACCTGGACGCGTACGCGCGACTGGCGGCATGTATACTCGCGCGCGAGCCGCGTCCGATTTCGGAAGGCCGGGCTCAACACGAGCAGCTGGAGTCGCCTTGGGCCGCGTAGCCGACGTCGATTACAGTGATGGTGTGCGGGGAGAGAGCCCCGCGTACAACACGCCGCGCTGAGTCGCGGCGCGGATCCCTTCACGAGGGGCAGGGCTGTGGGAACGAATCGGAGGCGGTGCCGCGATGCGCGCGACCCGAACGGACCGGGTCAGGACGGGAGCGTCGGAGCCCGTGCCCTGGTTTGGGGCGTCGACATCGTCGGCTATGCGCGCTCCTCGAGCGACGAGCAGGACCGCTCCTGCCCGCAGCAGATCAACGAACTCGAGAAGGAGGCGCGGACACTCGGAGCGCATTTGCCGAAGGCCGGATTGCCGCGGGAGCACAACCCGGAACGCGGTGTCTACGCGGACGACGGTGTGTCAGGGTGGAAGTTCGATCCTGAGGAGCGCGATGGCAGCCTGGAGCTCCTGCGCTTTTGTGAGGACCATCGGCGCCCCCGGACCGCGCCTGGGATAGTCCTCATCTGGGCACTGAGTCGGTTCGGCCGTTTCGCCGGCGGTGCTGAGGAGGCGATCTACTGGATCCACCGGCTCACCCGGCTCGGCTGGAAGCTTCGCAGCGTCACGCAGCCCGGGCTCGACAGCGACGACGACGACCGCCTGATGCGCGTGATCCGCGCCGCCCTCGAGGCGGAGAAGGATACCGCGTCCAGCGAGGAGAAGTCGCGCGGGGTTGCACGCGGGAAGCAGGACCTGATCACGCTCGGAGTCTGGCATGGCGGCATGGCGCCGTGGGGCTACGAGCGCTGGGCGGCCGCCGTAGACGAGTCGGCTCGCGCCGTGACGCAGTGGGTCGAGTGCCTTCCCGGGCCGAAGCGGAACGGCAATCCCGATACGTTCACTGTGCTCCGACCGGGTCCACGGCACGACCAGGTCAAGGAGATCTTCCGATTGTACGCGGAAGGCGAGGGCGGGAGTGCGATCTCCATGGAGGAGATCGCCCGCCGCCTGAACGTGCGGGGGGAGGCGCCTCATAAGCACGGGCGGGGTTGGTACCATACCACGATCCGGAAGGTCATTACCAACGAGGCGTACATCGGCATCCAGCGGGACCGCGCCGGGGCCGCGCACACGGCGCTGTGGCAGCCGCTGATCGACCGTGAGGTTTGGGTTCGGGCACAGGCCCGTCTCAGCGAAGGGCGTATCCGCGGAAAGGGAGTGAACTCCGTGTACCTGCTCTCAGGCCTACTGCACTGTGCCGCGTGTGGAGCGGCGATGCACGGGGATGTCACCGATGGAGTGACGTACTACAAGGCGCAGCGGGGGATACCCGGTAAAGAGCGATGTGAGGAATGCCGCCGGCGCGTCCGCGCCGACGTGGTGGAACCCGCCGTGCTCGCCGTGATCCCCCAGATCGCTGACCATCCGGTCTGCAGGAGGCGGATCGAGGAGGAGGAGGAGGCACTGCGGGGGGGGCACCTACGTTCTCGCGACCGGGCGTGGGAGATCGACGTTGCGCTGGGGGAGTGCCGAGCGCAGATCACGCGGCTTGTGGGGGCGCTCGGCATCGGGGGCGCAGTTGCCGAGGGAATCACCGCCCGCCTGAATGAGCTGAACGCGGATATATTGCGGCTGGAACGCGAACGTGCGGTGATCGCGAGCGGCACTACGGGGCGCTCCCCCGCCGCAGAACGTGCGGACGAGGCACGCTCGTTCGCGGAGGTATTCGCGCGCGCGTCGCACGCCGAGCGGAAGACGATCGTCGCGTGCTTCGTGGCTCGCGTGGATGTGGACCAAGACGGTGGGCGCGTGGTGATCGGGGTGAAACGTCCCGCTTTGCTGGCCGCGTGAACCGCTCCGGAGGGCACGCGCTGGAGCATGGTGCGAGCCCTTGAACGGCGATTGATGTGAGTGCTTCCTGCGCCGAGGTGCTCGTGGACCTCGCTGTGCACGCCAGCCGGGCAGAGCTCAACGGCTACCCCGGACCGCTCCGACCTCTGATACCGGAGGACCATTGACGGCCAAACGCCCGCCAGCAAACGCGATATGTCGATGGGGGAGACGACATCCTGAGCTTTCGGGGCGAGAATCCGATCCAGGTCCTGAGAGCGGAAGCCAAAAGTGCCGCAAAGCTCTCTGGCACCACCGTGAGCAAATCCTGTGGCGGCTTGGAGCAACACTCGTCCCGTCCCCAGTCCAGATCGCCTCGTAAACCTTAACCGCTGTTAGCCTCCGTTCTGCCCCTGCGCAACGCTAACCCCCATGTCTCTCTGCACGTGGGCGTCATCGCCGCAGGAACCCCCGACGGCGAGTTCCACCCGCGTGCCACCTGAGGCTGCAACCGAGTAGCATGGAATCGCTGCGCTGTTGATCCGATGGCTCACCTGATGGGCCCGGATCCGGTTGATGGCTTCTTGGTTCAATGACGGAGGCGCTACAACCGTGAACTCGTACGACCGCGCGAGATAATTGTCCAGATCGGATTTGAGGATCCGGATCGTGGAAATGGGAGAGGTTGCCCGCTCGAAAACGACTACGAAGATCTGGTCGATCCCGTTCCCATTTCGGTCGAGGCTGATCCACTCGACTCCCACCCGTGTGCCCCCGAAGCGCACTCCACCATTGTATTCTTGGACCTCGAACGCGGATGACGGGAGCACGATGCATCCCTCAGGGGCGCTCCGAGCTTGATTCCGCAGCGCCTGGCGCGATCCCCGGATGATCCGGGCCCGTACGGCGCCTGTGCCTCCGGCTTGGCGGAGGGTGCTCTTGTCCAAGTTGATCTTGAG
>DASVVI010000110.1:0-3182 GCA_036386635.1 Longimicrobium sp. | reverse complement strand
CCGGCGACCCCGCGTTCCGCCGCGCATCGGCGCACGTGGTGGCGTCGGTGGGCGATGCTCTCGCCGGGGCAGCGCGCGCGGCGGAGGCGCTGGGCTACCGCGCCGAGATCGTGGCGGACAACCTGGAGGGAGAGGCCCGCGATGCCGCCCGCGAAATCGCCGCCCTCGCCCGGCGGCGGCGCGGGGAACACAGCGGCCCGCTCGCGCTCCTTTTCGGCGGCGAGACGACGGTGACGGTGCGCGGGAAGGGGCGAGGCGGCCGCAACCAGGAGCTCGCCCTCGCGCTGGCACTGGAGATCGTGGATGACGACGGGATCGTGGCCGCCACCCTGGGCACGGACGGCGTGGACGGGCCCACCCCCGCCGCCGGCGCCATCGTGGACTTCGGGACGGTGGCGCGCGCAAGGGGGCGCGGCGAGGATCCGCGCGCCGCGCTCGACCGCAACGACAGCCACAACTTCTTCCGCGCCACCGGCGAGCTGGTGGTCACCGGCCCCACCGGCACCAACGTGGGTGACGTGGTGCTGGTGCTACTCGGCGAAGGCGGCGCCTGAGACGCTGTCGGCGAGCGGCTCCTCCCAGGTGGCGGGGTCCAGCTCCAGCGCCGGTCCGCCCTCAACCGTGGCGACGCCCATCTTCAGAAAGAACGCCTCCGCGCCTCGCTCCGGCACCAGGCGCAGCGCCGCGGCGTGGGCCCGGCGCACGCGCCGCACCGCGTCCGTGAACATCCACCGGCCGCGCCCCCGCCCCGTCCACTCCGGCGCGACCCAGAGATGGCGCAGCGTCCACCGCTCCCCTTCGTCCTCAAGCGCGTAAAATCCTATGAGCCGCGTCCCCTCCGATGCGGTGAATACGGGATGCGACGCCACGTACTCCGGCGTCACCGCGGCGGCATGGGCGCGCGCCAGAACGGCCAGGCGCGGGGCATCGTCCGGGTGGGCGCGGCGGATGATGAGCGACACGGCTACGGCAGGTTCCTTACGAGAAGGTCGAGCACCCCCTCGGGATTGTCGGTGTTGATCCAGTGCCCGCCCTCCAGCCGGTGGAGGAAGACGCGCCCGGTGGCCGCCCCCGCCGCCTCCACGCGCGCCGCGGCGGACTCCTCCAGCGTGTTGGACTCACTGGCCTTCACGAAGTGCAGCTCCACCCCTTCCGGCGGCCGCGCCACCGTCTCCCACAGGTCGGCGCGGAAGAAGTCGCGCAGCATCTCCTCCATCACGTCGAAGTCCAGGCGCCAGCGGTAGCGCCCCTCGTGCGGCTCCAGGTTGATGGCCATCCACGCGCCCAGCCCTTCGTCGTACCCCTTCGCCATCAGCCCCTGCACCGCCTCCGCGCGCGACGCGAACTCGGGCGGCAGCGAGCGGATCGCCTCGATCATCCGCCACGCGCTCCCCTCCGGCGCGCGCACGGCGGGGGTGGAGTCCATGATCCACACCTGCCGCAGCCCGGCCGGCGCGGTGCCCGCGTAGGTGAGCGCCACCTTGCCGCCGAACGAGTGCCCCATCACCGCCGCCACCTCGCCCTGCAGGTGCCCGGCGAGCGCGGCCACGTCGCCGGCGCTGGCGGCCACGGTGTGCGGCCCCGCGAAGCCGCGCGAGGCGCCGTGCATGCGCAGGTCGGTGAGCACCGCGCCCCACTCCGGCCGGCGCTCCACCAGCCGCCGCGCGATCGTCCCCCAGTTGCGCCCCGATCCGTAGATGCCGTGCAGCACCAGGAGCCACCGCTCGGGCGTGCGGCCGGGGGCGTGGACGTGGGTGTGGCTGAGGATGGGGTCGCTCGGCATCGTTCGTCGCAGGGCTGGATTCGGGGTGCCCCGAAGCTACCCTTCCCCCCGCGGCGGGACAATGGCCGCTGGGTTCAGGGGCTGGTCTTCAGGAAGCTCACGAACTCGTCCACCGTCCGGCGCTCCGCGGCGTGCCGATCAGCTCCGCGAGCTGCTTCTGCGTAAAGCCGGCCGTGGTGCGGCGGTCGTGGATCAGCTGTGCGATCTCTCCGTTCGCCCGCTCCCGCTCAACCGAGGCCGTGCGCACCGCGTCCTCACCGACGTAGCGGCGGCGAAGGATGCCGCCTGCGCTCCGGGTGTTCCCTTCCTTTCTCATGATCAGCACTCCTCACGTTACGTTGTACTTCTCCGGCGCGCCCGCGAAACGCTGGGATCACTGGAGTCCCTCCCCCCCTCTCTCTGCGTCTCCGCGCCTCCGCGTGAGCCCCGCTGTTCAACAACCTGGCCGCCGCTACGACTCCGGCGGCACGTACATCCGCCCGGCTTGCGAGGCCTTCCAGATCTCGCGCCGGTACGCATCCTTTTCGAAGTATTTCGGATCCGCCTTCGCCGCCATTTCGAACGCGGCGGCGGACTCGCGGAAGTTGCCGCGCAGGTGCTCGATGTGCCCCACCTCGGCCCAGATGTACGCCTGTGGATCGAGCTCGGCGGCTTTGCGATACGAATCGGCCGCCGCGTCCAGGTCGCCCACCGCCTTCTTCACCCGCGCGCGCACTTGGTGCGCCCAGGCGTCGCGGGGGTCCAGGCGCACCGCCTCGTCCAGCTCCGTCTCGGCCTCGTCAAGGCGGTACAGGTAGAGGAGCACCGAGCCGAGCTCGGCGTGCGCGTTGGCGCGCCGCGGGGCCATCCGGATCACCCGGCGGTACTCGGGCTCGGCCGCGGCGTACTGGCCCTGGCTGAGGTGCGCCCAGGCGAGATTGTGCCACGCGTCCACGTGCGCCGAGTCCATGCCCGTCGCGATGCGCAGGTGCGAAACGGCCTGCGCGAAATCCTCCTTCTGGATCAGCGCCCACCCCAGCGAGTTGCGCAGATTGACGTCGCGGGGGTTGAGGCGCACCGCCTGCTCGAGCGCCGGAACCGCTTCGTCCCATCGTTCCTCGTCCACCAGCGCCCACGCGTAATCGCGCGCCGCGACGGGGTCCCGCGGGTTGAGGTTGGCGGCCGCGCGCAGCTTCCCCACCTCGGGCGACTGCTCCGCGGTGGTGGAGGGCGCGTCGTCCGGATCCGCGACGACCGCGATGCCGGCGACGAGCACCACGCCCACGGCGCCCACCATCACCAGATTGCGCGGCGAATACCACGCGGGCGAGGTCCACCCCACGGATACGGGCGCGGCGGCGGGTGCGCCCTCCCGGCGGTAAATCTCGGCCCCGGCGAGCTTGCGCAGCCGCGCGCGCAG
>DASVVI010000109.1:0-1944 GCA_036386635.1 Longimicrobium sp. | reverse complement strand
TGCCAGGCCCCGCTCGCGCTGGGCGAGGGCTCCAAGATCGGCTCCCCCCACCACCTCGTCTGCTACCGCTGCCATCACGAGCCCCACCTCGTCCTCGCCGCCTGAGCGACGACGACCGATCCCGCGCATTCGGGTCTCTGGCGTTCCACCCGCCCACCTGGCTATGTATCAGTCAGGGGGGATCTTTCGCCCCTCCCCCCGACGCATTCTTGATGGGGAGCCGCCATGCGAGGAATCGACACCCGACGCCGCGTGGGATGGATAGCGACTGCTCTGGTGCTGGCGTTGCTGGCGACCGCGGAATGGGCCGCCGCGCAGCCGGCAACGGTGACCACCTGCGTCGTGCGCGACACCGGGCTGTCGCCCTTCACCATGCCGGTTGGCGATACGGCGGCGTTCCAGGACAGCATCCGGCGCGCGGAGCCGCT
Source organism: Longimicrobium sp. (assembly GCA_036386635.1). GTDB lineage: Bacteria > Gemmatimonadota > Gemmatimonadetes > Longimicrobiales > Longimicrobiaceae > Longimicrobium. Next base: position 1,516 of record DASVVI010000109.1, on the reverse strand, counting down.
GCCCCATTCCGACTACGCGGGGGAACAGCCCTGGTTCACCGTGGGCTGGCCAATCGTGTTTCGGGGACAACGGATGGCGAAGTACGGCCGGGCCCGCTTTATCGACGGGAACCTGCTGCGCCGCGTCGGTGAGCACGAGGGTGTCGGCGTGTACGTGAGCAGGGACGAGTGGTGGATGGCGGAAGTGATCTACCTTCCCGTTCGCGCAGGATGCGAGTTCCAGCCGTACCAGGCTCCCCACTGGGGAATCCCGTGCAGCTCGCTGGGCTGCCCTTTCGCGATGGAGAGCGCGCCGGCCGGCGCCGTCTGCCGGCTTCGCGGCGACGAGCTCGTGTGGGAGGACGAGCGGCGGCCGGATGCCCCAGCCCGGTATGCGGAGTCGCGGCGCTGGTACGCCGCGGACCGGCTGATCACCTTCCAGGGCCACAGGTTCGGGAAGATGGGACTTCCGCGGGTACTGCCGCCGGGAAGCGTCCGCCGGGTCGGGGAGCTGGATGGAGTCGGGGTCTACGTGGGATCAGCCGAGATCGATAGGGAGCGCACGTGGGGCTTCTACGTCCCGGTGCGCCCCGGATGCCTGTTCCAGCTCTACGAGGACGACACGACGTACCACACCGTGCGCGGTGAGTGACGGCTCCTCGAACACCTTGGGCGTTCGAGGCGCGGCAACTCAGCGTGGCGGACTCTGCCAGAGCACGTGCGTGATCATCCAGCGGCCGTTCTCCTTGCCCAGCAGCAGGTAGTCCGTCCCCCACCACGCGGTCACCTTGAGGCTCGCGGTCTGGTCCTGCACGTCGTAGATGACGATGTCGCGCGGCGCGTTCGGGGGCGGGCCGCCGCGTCCGGCCCGAACGCCGGCGGCGTAGCGCATGAAGCCCTCGTACGGCATGGTCGAAGGCCGGTACGCCGTCTCGGTGCGGCCGCGCGCATACCCATTCTTGCGCACGTTCGGCGACACGCTGCGCACCAGCTTGGTGCTGTCTCCTTCGTAGAAGCCTTCGATGTAGTCCAGCGCCGCCCGCCGCACCTGCTCGCGGTCGGTGGGCTGCTGCGCGCGCGCGGGAAGGACCGCGCCCAAGAGGAGGATCAGGACGAGTGCAAAACGACGCATGGTTCCCGTTTTCCAGGTAAAGAGTTTAGAAGGACGAGCCGTGCGGCCGGCTAGCCCGCGCCCGCCAGCAACCGGCTCAGGTCCACGCCCTGCCAGAGCCGCTCGCGCATGGCGCGCGTCTCCGCGAGTGCCGATGCGCCGCGCCGGGTGACGGCGAAGACGCGGCGCGACCCCTCGCCCGTGGTGCGGCCGGAGCCCAGCAGCCCCTTCGCCTCCAGCCGGTCGAGCGTGGCGTACACGGCCCCGATCGTCACCTCGCGGTCCGTCACCCGCTCGATCTCGCGCCGCACCGCCATCCCGTACGCATCGTCGCGCGTGCGTACGACGGCGAGCATCACATGCTCCTCAAAGGTGCCCAGCGGCGAGTCTGCGCTCACGATCCGGCTCCGCAAAGAGAAGGTAGGG
>DASVVI010000108.1:0-1999 GCA_036386635.1 Longimicrobium sp. | reverse complement strand
TCAAAGGTCGCGCGGGCGGTGGCCAGCTCGGTGCGCGCCCGTCCGGCCTCCACCAGCGCGGCCTCGCGCGTCTGCTGCGCCTGCACCTCGGCGATCTGCGCCTGCGCGCGCGCCTGCCGTACGTCCGACCTCGTGCGGAAGCCATCGAACACGGGCCAGCTCAGCGTCAGCCCCATCGACCGGTCGCTGAACCATCCGCCGTTCTGCTGCGTGCACACCCGCCCCTCGGCCGAGCCCGCCGGGCAGTCGATCGTCTCCAGCGCGCCACCCCGGAGCGGCGGCTGGAAGGTGGCGGGGAAGGCCTGGTAGCCGCTTAGCAGGTTGAGCTGCACGGTGGGCAGGTAGCCGGCCGACGCTGCCCGCGCCGTGGCGCGCCCCGCCTCCACACGCAGCCGCGCGGCGCGCATGGCCGGCAGCTCCGTGAGCCACGCGCTGTCCGCCGCCGACGCGTCGCGCCCCACCGCGTCCGCCAGCGCGCGCGCCATGTCCGCCGTGAGCGGCGTCACCAGGCGCACCGGCTGGTCCTGCGGGATGTCGGTGAGTCGGCGCAGCTCCAGCAGCGCCAGCTCGCGGCTGCCGCGGGCCTGGATGGCGAGCGGCACCAGGTTGGCGCGCTCCACGCGGGCGCGCAGCACGTCGTAGCGCGCCGCGCGCCCCGAGCGCTCGAACTGCTCCACCTGGCGCAGCCGCGCATCCGCCAGCACGAGGTTGCTGTCCTGGATCGCCACCAGCCGGTCGCCAAGGAGGCCCGAGAGGTACGCCGCCAGCACCTGAAGCGACACGTCCGCGCGGGCAGTCTCCACCTCGGCGCCGGCGGCTTCGCGCAGGCGGTTGGCGGCGCGCTGCCCCTGCGTGGCCCGGCCGCCCTGGTAGAGCGGCACGGCCAGGTTCAGGTTGGCACCGTAGCTGTTGGGCTGGTTGAAGATCTGCCCCACGGCCTGCGCGCGCGCGTTCTCGTAGACGTGGTTGAACGTCGTGTTGAGGCGAAGCTGCGGATACCGCCCCGCCCCCGCCGCCCCCGCCGCCGCGGTGGCCACGTTCAGCCGTTGCGTGGCGAGCTGCACCTCGTCGCCCGCCTGGGCGCGCTGCACGGCATCGGGAAGGGAAAGCGAGAGCGTGTCCTGCGCGGCGGCCGGCGCCGCGCAGGCTATGAGGGCCAGCGCGGCCAGGCGCGCGGCGAACCGGGGTCGGTGCATCGTCCCTTCTTTTACGACGTGCCAGGCGGTGCGGCGGAGCTTCCCGCGTCGTCCCGCTCGAACGTTCTGCGTGGTGTGAGGTGCTAATTTATCCGCACTTTCGGGCACGGACAAGCGCGGCGGCGGGTGCCGGGGGTGGATACAGCCGGCGCCCGCGAAGCGTTGGGTGGGACCGCGAATGATGGCCTCACACAGAGCCACGGAGGTGGACGGAAAGATGGGAAGAACTGCTCCGTGCCTCACCGGCGCACCGTCACGATACGGGCGGTCTTGATGTAGTCCAGCCGGGGGAACTCGCGCTTCAGGTACTCGTTCCCCTCGCTGACGATGCGGCGCTGGTCGGGGCCGCCGCGTCCCATCGGCGGGCCTTCGCCGTAGCCCGCGAAGAGGCTGTCCACCACCTCCATCCCCTCCACCACTCGCCCGATGGGCGTGAATCCCTGCCGGTCGAGTGAGCGGTTGTCCCTGTAGTTGATGAAGAGCTGCGTGCTGCGCGCGTCGGGGCCCGAGGTGGCGAAGGTCACCGTGCCGCGCTCGTTGCCGTGCAGCACCTGCTCGTCGCGGATGAGGCGCTCGCTCCACACCGCGGAGACCGCGGGATCGCCGCTGATCCCGAACTGCACCATGAACCCGTTGACCACGCGAAAGAAGCGGTTCTCGTCGTAGAATCGGTTGCGCACCAGGTAGTGGAACCGGTCGGCGCCTGCGGGCGACCAGCTCCGCTGCGCCTCCACCACGAACGGCCCGCGGCTCGTCTCGAAGCGCACGCGGAACACTTCGGGTGCCGGGCCCTCCACCTGCGC
>DASVVI010000107.1:0-2705 GCA_036386635.1 Longimicrobium sp. | reverse complement strand
CACGCCTCCACCAGCGCGGGGGGGCTCGCCTGGCGAAGCAGGGTGTTGCGCTGAAAGAGAGCCTGACGGTACCGTTGCAACGCGCCCAGGTACCCCGGCTCCGCCAGCGACAGCACGATGTCCAGGAAGCGCCTCCGCTCCCCCGGCCCGCCCGCGACGATCTCCACGTCGGAGGGCGAAAAGATCACGGCGCCCACCTTGCCGAGCGCATCCCCCAGCCTCTCCGGCTCGGCGCCGCCGACGGTCACCTTTTTCTTCTTGCGGCGGCGCTCGAAGGCGGCGGCCAGGGTGCGCTCGCCGCCGTCCTCGTCGCGCAGCGTGCCCTCCACGCGGAACACCTCCTCGCCGAAGCGCACCAGCTGCTCGTCCGGCGCGCCGCGAAAGGAGCGAAAGATCTCCAGGTAGTAGACGGCCTCCAGCAGGTTCGTCTTCCCCTGCCCGTTGTCGCCCACGATAGCGACTCCCTGCGGCGGGATTTCGAGCTGCTGCTCCGCGAAGTTGCGGTAGTTGCGGAGGTGGAGGCGGGCGAGGTGCAAGGGAGGGAAGTGCGTTAGTGCGTTAGTGCGTGAGTGCGTTGGCACTCGGCGGGCACCTCATTCTGTCATCCTGAGCGACGCGCCTCTCCGACCTCGCCCGTGCTCCGGACTCTGGCGCGGAGCGAAGGATCTACTGCGCGTGGCGAGGGGCTCGTTGTCGCGCGCCGTTCTCTTGCCTCGCCGGCTAGATCCTTCGGTCGCCGCAACAGCTTGGAGAGCACGGCAGGCATCAGCGGGGCGGCTCCCTCAGGATGACAGAGAAAAGGGTTCCCTTTTGTCATCCTGAGCGACGCGCCTCTCCATCCTTTACCGATCCGCGAACTCTGGCGCGGAGCGAAGGATCTACTGCGCGTGGCGAGAGGCCCTGGTGCATCGCCGTCCTCGTGCCTCGCCGGCTAGATCCTTCAGTCGCCGCAGGAGTACGGCGCATCGGAAGCATCCGTCGGGCGGCTCCCTCAGGATGACAAGAGAAAAGGAACGGTTCAGGGCGCGTCGAACAGGTCCGGCGCGGCGGTTTCCTCAGGACAGAGGGAGCGTTCGTGGGCGAGGAGCCAGCGCTTGATCGCGCTTCCGGGGCCGTCGGGGCCGGCGCCCATGAAGCCGCCGATGCCGCCTTTCGCGTCGAGGACGCGGTGGCAGGGGACGACGATGGGGATCGGGTTGCGGCGGTTGGCCTGGCCGACCGCCTGCGACCCGCGCGGCACCCCGATCGCCGCCGCCACGTCGCGATACGAGCAGGTGCGGCCGAAGGGGATCGCGCGCAGGGCCTCCCACACGCGCTGCTGGAAGTCCGTGCCCTCGGCGGCGAGCGGGAGGTCGAAGTCGCGGCGCGTGCCGGCGAAGTACTCGCGCAGCTGCTTCGCGACCTCCCAGCCGAGCCCGTCCTCGCGGGTGGGCTCCACGCGGGTGCCGGCGGGCGGGTGCTTCCCCTGCTCCCAGAAGTGCACCGCGTGAACCGCTATCCCATCGTGCTCCACCAGCAGCGGCCCCACCGGTGACGCCAGCAGCAGCCGGTGGAGCGTGGACGACGGCCGCACTGGCTTCGTCATCCCTACCGTCCGGTGAACTCCGCCCGCCGCTTCTCCAAAAACGCCGTCATACCCTCGCGCATGTCGGTGGTTGAGGCGAGGAGGCCGAAGAGGTTCGACTCCAGCGCCAGGCCATCATCCACCGACATCTCAAGGCCGCGGGTGGTGCACTCGATGGCGAGGCCCAGCGCGACGGGGCCGTTCTTGAGGATGCCCTTCATCATGGCGCGCGCGGCGTCCATCAGCTCGGCGAGCGGGACGACCTTGTTGGCGAGGCCAATGCGGTAGGCCTCCTGCGCGTCCACCATCTCGGCGGTCAGCATCAGCTCCAGCGCGCGGCCCTTACCCACGATGCGCGGCAGGCGCAGCGTGCCGCCGTAGCCGGGGATGATCCCGAGCTTCACCTCGGGAAGGCCGAACTTGGCGTTCTCGGAGGCGACGCGGAGGTGGCAGGCCAGCGCCAGCTCGCACCCGCCGCCCAGCGCGAAGCCGTTGACCGCCGCGATCACCGGCTTGCGCGAGAGCTCGATGGAGCGGAAGACGCGCTGCCCCAGCCGGCTCACCTCGATGCCGTCCACCGGGCCCATCTTCGCCAGCTCGGCGATGTCGGCGCCGGCCACGAACGCCTTCTCCCCCACGCCCGTCAGGATCACGCCGCCCACGTCCTCGCGCCCGGCGATCTCGTCCATCGCCTGCCCCAGCTCGCGGATGGTCTGCTCGTTGAGGGCGTTCAGCTTGTCCGGCCGGTTGACCGAGAGGGTGGCGATGCGGTCCTGGACTTCGAGCTTGACGTTGCTGTATTCGGCCATGGGACGGATGCGGGTGCGTGGGTTCGACAGGCGCGTGCGGGCGACAAGCTAGCGGCCCCGGCAGCGGCGAACAACGGCCCGCCCTCAGCTTTTCGTGCGCCGGCCGTAGAGCGCCATCAGCGGCGTAACCGAGATGCCGTGCGCCACCGCGGATACGGCGACGGTGGCGAGGACCAGCTCGGCGAGCGGGCGGCTCAGCTCTTCGGGGAGGCCGTGCTGCATGGCGAAGGTGAGGTAGTACACGGAGCCGATCCCGCGGATGCCGAACCACGCGATCATCCCGCGCTGCAAGCCGGTGCTGCGCGACCCCACCAGCCCCGCGTACACCGAGA
>DASVVI010000106.1:0-2048 GCA_036386635.1 Longimicrobium sp. | reverse complement strand
CTGATCTTGGGGGAGTAGACGCCGGGGCCCTTGGGGAGCGCTGCCAGCATCGCCGCCTCCTCGATGCTGAGCTGCGCCGCGCCCTTGCCGAAGTAGTGGCGCGCCGCCGACTCGATGCCGTACCAGCCGTGGCCGAAGTAGATCCAGTTGAGGTACGACTCCAGGATGCGCTCCTTGCCGTGCCGCTGCTCCAGCTCCAGCGCCAGCCGCATCTCGCGCAGCTTGCGCTCGGCGGTCTGCTCCTGCCGGTTGACGCGCTCCGGGGACATCGCCCCGATGAGCTGCTGCGTGATGGTGGACGCCCCCTCGCGGTCGCCGCCCAGCGTGTTGCGCAGCGCCCGCGCGACGGCCCGCGGGTCCACCCCCGCGTGCTCAAAGAACCTGCGGTCCTCCACCGCCACGAACGCCATCGGCACGTACCGGGGCAGCGTGCGCATGGCGATCACCGTGCGCACCTGCGGCCCCAACTCCGCGATCAGCGACCCGTCGCGCGCGTAAACCCGCGCGCTCTGCGTAGGCGCGCGTAACGTGATCTCCTGCGCGGCGGCGGGAAAGGCGAAGAGAATCGCCGCGGAAAGTACGAGACGGTTGAGCATGAAAGGAATATACTCACACGGAGACAAGGAAGCACGGAGATGAGCTTCGCCCGGTGCACCATACCCCCGTGTGCGCGTACCGGGCGTGGGCTACGGCTCGTCCGTGAAGGCGTGGATGAGCTTCCAGGCACCGTTGATCCGCTTGAACTCGAAGTCGCCGACGCGGAACCAGCCGTCTTGCTCAACTCCACTTCCTCGGGCGGCAGGCGAGGGGTGTCGAAGAGAAGGTCCCGCTCCGTCATGCTGAAATCCATGCCCAGAATCTCCTGATCCAGGAGCCGGGCGAACAGCGCAGGGAACTTCGTGCGGCCGTGCTTTACGACGGGATCCCAGTCCATTGACCCGCGGGTGGTGAACGGGAAGTTGACGAGCGGAAGCAGACGCGCGGTGTCGCCGGAAAGGGCCGCCTCCCGGTACTCGATCCAGAAGGCTTCCGCGTCCGCCGCAACGGCAGGTGCCGGCGCAGGGGGCGTCTTTGCCGCGGGCACCGAACTCGGGCTCAGAACCCGCGGTGGGGCCGACGCGGCGGGTGGCACGGCGTTGGTGCGGCGATCATCGCACCCGAGCCCGAGCGCCGCAGCAAGCAGCGCGGAACTGAGTCGGATCTGCGGAGACGCACGGAAGGTTGGGTACATGGCTGGTACGCGCGGTTTCAGTTTTAAGAGGGATCGATACCACGCGTCAACTTATATGCGGCGGACGGTGAAGCAAGGAAATATACCGATAAGGGGCGACTCGGACACGTAGCGCGGGGTGCGGTGCGGAGGCGGACACGGGCGGCCACACGGGGCCGCCCTTACGATTTCGGTGTGCGGGCCATGGTCGAGGCGGGCAGATGGTAGGTACGATAAAATCGCGCCTTACGGGGGCCGGTACCGCCCGGTGGACGGCGCATCTGGAAGAAAAATCCGTAGGGGCAGCCCCGTGTGGCTGCCCGTGCCATCCCCAGCGCCGCCGCCCGGCCACGCGGCACCAACGCACGCCAAACGCCCCTCCCCCAGCAGTTTGGGGGAGGGGCAGCGAGGTGACGAGCGGGGAGGGGGCCCGGGGAGGGGGCCCTCGGCCCGCCCCCTACTGCGTCGTGCTCGCCGTCGCCGTGGCGGGGAGCAGGCCCTTGCCGGTGTAGCGCTGGCCGCCGTGGTGGCGGGGGCCGAGGACGCGCTCGCCGTAGCCGTTCTCGGGGTCCTTGCCGCGGCGGAGGGCGCGCTGCACGGCCACCTCGCCGCGGTTGTAGGCGATCACCGCCAGGCGCACGTCGCCGTCGAAGAGCTCGATCATGTTGCGCAGGTTGGTGAAGCCCACGCGCATGTTGTTGTCGGGGTCCAGCAGCTCGGCGGGGGTGTCGATCTCGGGGTCGATGTCGGTGGCGGTGCCCAGCATCACCTGGGTGAGGCCGAGGGCGCCCATGTTGCCGGCGTCGGCGTCGAAGACGCTCTCCACGCGGATCAGGCG
>DASVVI010000105.1:0-7571 GCA_036386635.1 Longimicrobium sp. | reverse complement strand
CACTCACGCACTCACGCACTCACGCACTCACGCACTCACGCACTCACGCACTTCCCCTCCTTGCCCGAAACCGGCGTTCCGCTACCTTGCACAAAGCCTAACCGATTCCGCCATCCGGACCGTCAATGAGCGCATCGCTGTACGACCGTTTCGCCGACGCCGCGCGCCGCTTCCCGGACCACCTCGCCATCGCAGCGGCGGACTGCCCGCCGATTACCTACGCGGAGCTGGACCAGCGCATCACCGCGTTCGCGGCGGAGTTGCACGCGCTGGGCGTGGCGGAGGAGCGCGTGGGGATACTGCTTCCCAACGTGGCGGCGTTTCCGGTGGCGTTCTACGGCGTGCTGCGCGCGGGCGCGAGCGCGCTGCTGCTGAACCCGCAGTACTCCCGGCGCGAGATCGCCGAGTACACCGCCGACGCCGGCGCGCGTATCGTCGTCACGATGGAAGCGCTGGAGCACCTGCTTCCGACCGGCGCCACGCCGTTGCTGCTGGAGCCCGCCGAGGGGTGCATGACCGAGCCCTCCACCGGGCTCGCGGCGGACGTTCCCCTCCCCCGCCCCGGGCCGGACGACGAGGCGGCGGTCATCTACACATCGGCCACGCACGGGTGGGCGCGCGGGGCCCGGCTCACGCACCGCGGCCTGGGCGCCAACCTCGCCTCCACCATCGAGGCGATGGCGCTGACGCCCGACGACCGCGTCTTCGCCCTCCTCCCGCTGATCCACGCCTTCGGGCTCACCGTCACCATGACGGCTCCCCTCTCCGCCGGGGCCACGATGGTCCCGGTGGAGCGCTTCCACCCCGTCCGCACGCTCGACCAGTTGGAGGAGTCGCGGGCCACGGTCATCAGCGGCGTGCCGGCCGCGTACCTGGCGCTGGTGTCCGCGGCGGAGCGGCGCGGCGTGCCGAAGCATGCCCTGCGCGCGGCCATCTGCGGCGGCGCGCCGCTCCAGGCGGAGGTGTCGCGGCGCTGGGAGGAGACGTTCGGCATCCCCCTGCGCGAAGGGTACGGGCTGACCGAGGCGTCGCCCGTGTGCCTCTTCAACCGCGTGGACCGTCCCAACCAGCCGGGCTCGATGGGGCACCCCTTTCCGGGCGTGGAGGTCACCATCCGCGGTCCGCGCGGCGAGCACTGCCCCGTCGGCACCACTGGCGAGATCTGCGTGGAGGGCGCCAACGTCTTCCCCGGCTACGTGGGCGAGGAGGGGCGCGATCCCGAGCAGTTCTGGGGCGGCGCCCTGCGCACCGGCGACCTGGGGGCGTGCGGCCCGGACGGCACCATCCGCTTCCGCGGCTGCCTGAAGCCGATGTTCACCCGCAACGGCTTCAACATCTACCCGCGCGAGATCGAGCGCGTCATCCAGGAAGACCCGCGCGTGGCCGACGCTTCCGTGACCGCTGTGCCGGACGGGGCCAAGGAGAACGAGATCGCCCTCACCGTTGTCCCCGCCCCCGGCGCCGAGCTGGACGAGGACGACGTGCGCCGGCTCTGCCGCGACGGACTCGCCGCCTACAAGCAGCCGGGGCGGATCACGATCGAACCCGCCTGACCCGCCGCGTCTCCGGCACAGCCGGGACGGGCGCGGGCATCGGCGCCGCCGCGATCTTCTCCGCGTTCTCCGCGGCGGGGCGCGCGGCCTTCTCCGCTTCCCTGGACGCGGCGATGATCATGGCGACCGCACCTACGATCACCACGGCGGAGAGGGCGACACGCGCGTCCAGCGACTCGCCGGCAAGCGCCCACCCCAGCACCACCGCCACGAGCGGGTTCACGTACGCATAGGTGGATGCGCGCGAAGGGCTTACCACGCCCAGCAGCCAGATGTACGCGGTGAACGCCACCAGCGACCCGAACACCGTCAGGTACGCCAGCGCCGCCAGCGACTTCGCCGAGAAGGCGGAGGGATCCACCCGCCCCGCCTCGCCCGTCGCCAGCCCCGCGGCCATCAGCAGCGCGCCCCCAGCCAGCATCTGCATGGAAGTGGCGAGGAACGGCGAAGCCGGGAGCGGCGCCTCGCGAGAGTAGAGCGAGCCCGCCGCCCAGCTCATCGCGGCGACCACCACGACGAGCGCCCCCAGCACGTCCACCCGTCCGCCGCCGAGCTCCTGCGGCCCCACCAGGATAACCAGCCCCCCGAAGCCGAGCACCACTCCCGCCGCCGTGCGCGCTGAAGGCCGGCGTCCGCCAGGGCGCAGCCACTCCAGCAGCACGATCCAGAGCGGCTCCACCGCCACCAGCAGCGCCGCGATCCCGCTGGCGACGCGGTGCTCAGCCCACACCACGGCGCCGTTGCCGCACAGCAGCAGCATCCCGCCCAGCAGGAACGCCGAGCGCCAGTGCACCCGCATCGGCGGCGCGACGCCCCGCATCCGCATGAACAGGTAAAGGATTGCCCCCGCCGTCATGAAGCGCGTGCCGGCCATCAGAAAGGGCGGAAGCGTCTCGATGGCGTACCGGATCGCCAGGTACGTCGAACCCCAGATCAGGTACACCGCGGCGAAGGCGGCCAGCACCGCCGCCCTCGGCTCGCCCGCGCGCGATTCAGCCACGGCTCGCCTCCTGTGGAATGGGAAGCGCGGCCGTCTCCTTGACCGTGTCCATGACGATGGTGGAGCGCGTGGAGACGATCGTGTCGATCTCCCCGAAGCGCTCGGAAAGGAGCACGCTGAGCGCGCGCGCGTTGGCCACGCGCACCTTCACCAGGAAGCAGTCCTCGCCCGCCACGTGGTGCACCTCCTGCACCTCGCGGAGCTCGGCCAGGCGCCGCGACGTGTTCACCGCCCCCGCCCGCTCGCTCGCTCGCACGAAGACGAAAGCGGTCAGCCCCAGCCCCACCGACTCGGGGTTCACGCGCGCGGCGTACCCCATGATCACGCCCCGCTCCTCCAGCTTCCGCACCCGCTCCAGGATCGCGGAGGGCGCCATCCCCATCTGCCGCGCGATCTCCGCGTTGGAGGTGCGCGCGTTCTCCTGCAGGAGCGCCACTATGCGCAGGTCCACGTCGTCCATACGTTCTCTCCACCAGCATGATCACCGAACATCGTACTCCGGATTGAGCAGCAATCTGCGTTCCAGAACCTTGTATGCGCAACACCGGCGAACAATATTCGTTGGAGCAGCGGGCACCTTGCCCCGCGGTGGAGCGGCGCGCATCTTCCGCCGCCACACGACCGAACCCAGCGGAAGAGAAAAGCCATGATGCACGACGACAGCGCGGAGGCCGCGGCCCACCGCTTCGCGACCCTGGCGGTGCACGCCGGGCAGACGCCCGACCCCACCACCGGCGCCATCATGACGCCGGTGTACCAGACCTCCACCTACGTGCAGCCGGAGCTGGGGCGGCACCTGGGCTACGAGTACGCGCGCACGCACAACCCCACGCGCGAGGCGCTGGAGCGCAACGTGGCGGCGCTGGAGGGGGGCACGCACGGCATCGCCTTCGCCAGCGGCCTGGCGGCCACGGACACGCTGGCCAAGCTGTGGGACGCGGGCGACCACGTGGTGTGCGGCGAGGGCGTGTACGGCGGCACCTTTCGCCTCTTCGCCAAGGTCTTCGCGCGCCTGGGGATGGAGTTCTCCTTCGTGGACAGCGGCAACCTGGACGGGATCCGCGCCGCCATGCGCCCCAACACGCGCATGGTGCACGTGGAGACGCCCACCAATCCGATGATGCGCATCTCCGACATCGCCGGGGCGGCGGAGATCGCGCACGCGCGCGGCGCGGTGCTGAGCGTGGACAACACCTTTGCTTCGCCCTACAACCAGAACCCGCTGGCGCTGGGCGCGGACGTGGTGCTGCACTCCACCACGAAGTACATCAACGGCCACTCGGACATGGTGGGCGGGATGCTCGTCACCTCCAGCGACGACCTACACGAGCGCCTCCGCTTCCTGCAGAACGCGGCCGGCGGCGTTCCGGGGCCGTGGGACTCCTGGCTGGCGCTGCGCGGCACCAAGACGCTGCACCTGCGCATGCAGGCGCACAACGCCAACGGCCAGCGCATCGCCGAGTACCTGGAGGGGCACCCCAAGGTGGTGAAGGCGTTCTACCCGGGCCTGCCCTCCCACCCGCAGCACGAGCTCGCGAAGTCGCAGATGCGCGGCTTCACCGGGATGATCTCGGTGGAGCTGGGGACGATGGACCGCGCCCGCGCCTTCGTGAACAACGTGCGCATCTTCGCCCTCGCCGAGTCGCTGGGAGGCGTGGAGAGCCTGATCGGCCACCCCGCCCTCATGACGCACGCCTCCGTCCCCGCCGAGCGCCGCATCGCCATGGGCCTCTCCGATGCCCTCGTCCGCCTCTCCTGCGGTGTCGAAGACGTGGACGACCTGATCGCCGACATCGACCAGGCACTGGCGAAGGCCTGAGGCGCTCGCCCGCTTGGGTAAAGGAGGGAGGCACGAGCTTCGTGCCTCCCTCCTCAACTCACCCCACGGCCTGTCGTGCCGGCTGCACGGGCGCCCCGCGCTCGGGCCTCCCATAATGCGGCCAGGCGTACTGCACCCGCATCTCCGCGAGAATCGCCTCACCCTGTGCTAAGTCGGCCTCGGAGAGCCCCTCTCGTATTCTGCGATGCAGCACCTCGCTCACCTCCACGATGTAGCGGCTCGTTTTTTCCTTCGGCAGATCCGCTACGTGCGTTCCCTCTACCTCGCTGATCTCGTCGAGCAGTTGTACGGCCAGCGCGTTCTCGGAGAGCGGGAACCCCCTGTCTCGAAGCGTTCCCAGCCGGTCGTGCTGGTAGAGCTGGAGCGTCGCCTCGTATACCGCCTCGACGGCATCGTCCTCGGACACCTGGTTCAGGATCTCGAACATGCTCACCTCCTCAATTCGAGGACATCGAAGAGCCCGCTACGCAGATCCTCCACGCGATACTCGAGGGAGAGCGGATGGGCCCGCAGGGAAACGGGGACTTCCGGGACTTCGCCTTCCAGCCGGTCGAACGGGATGACATACAGCACGGGCCTGAAGTCCGGGATCTTCGCCTTCGTTACGGATTTCTTGATTTCGCGATGCTGGACCACCGTGATCGCGCCCGCCCGAAGCTTTGCCTTCGCCCCGCGCAGGATGCCGTCCGCGTTCCGCTTGATCGCGTCGCTGTGGAGATCCCCCCGGCGGGTCTCCTCCTCCAGGTTCAGGTAGATCTCCGCGGGACTGGAGGTCGGCGGGATGTTGAAGTGGCGCGGGGCGGTGATGCCGTCGTAGAACGCGGTGCACCAGGCGTAGTGCACGCCGTAGAAGCGCTCCGCGATGGAGTACGCGAGCCAGGTGCTCGCCGAGTAAAGAAGGATGGGCGTTTTCATGCCGCGAAGTCGCTCCAGGACCGGGGGTGGCGTCGTGCCGGACGAGCCATACTATACAGGAGCAACAGGACTTACAAGCGCCCGTCACAAACCGGTTCGCGCGGTGGCGCAGAGGGGATTTGATCCGCAACCCAGGCGCCTGTATCATCCCCGAACCGGAGTACCTCCTCCTCCAGACGACCGGCATTCGTGAAGATCCTGATCGTGGGAAACGGCGGGCGCGAGCACGCCCTCCTGTGGAAGCTGCGGCGCGACGCACCCGGCGCCGAGTTCTACGTCACCAACCCCAACGGCGGGATGCGTGGGGCCACCGGCGTCCCCCTGGCGCCCGGCGAGATCCAGGCGCTCGCGGCTTGGGTGCAGGCCAACGGCGTCGACCTCACCATCGTCGGTCCGGAGGCGCCGCTGGCCGCGGGGATCGTGGACCACTTCGCGGACCGGGGGCTCGCCGTCTTCGGGCCGTGCAAGGCGGCGGCGGCGATCGAGAGCTCCAAGAGCTTCGCCAAGGCGCTGATGAAGCGCCACGGCATCCCCACCGCCGAGTTCCGCGCCTTCGATCAGCTTCCCGAAGCCGAGGCGTACCTGCGCGAAGTGGGCGCTCCCGTGGTGGTCAAAGCGTCGGGGCTGGCCGCCGGGAAGGGTGTGGTTGTGTGCGAAACGCTCGATGAGGCGTTTACCGCGGTGCGCGAGATGCTCGGCGGCACCGCGTACGGCACCGCGGGCGCCGAGGTGGTGATCGAGGAGTTCATGCACGGCGAGGAGCTCTCCGTCTTCGCGCTCACGGACGGAACCGACATTGTCGCCATGCTCCCCGCGCAGGACCACAAGCGTCTCGGCGAGGGGGAGACGGGGCCCAATACGGGCGGGATGGGCGCCTACGCGCCGGTCTCGCTGGCGACGCCGGACCTTATGGAGCGCGTCGAGCGTGACATCCTGCGCCCCACCGTCGCGGCGATGGCGGAGGAGGGACGCACCTTCCGCGGCCTGCTGTACGCGGGGTTGATGCTCACCGAGAGTGGGCCGCGCGTGGTGGAGTTCAACTGCCGCTTTGGCGACCCGGAGACGCAGGTCGTCGTCCCCCTGCTCCGCTCCTCGCTGCTGGAGCCTGTGCTGGAGATCGCGCGCGGAGGGAGCATCGCGGGCGCGCGGCTGGAGTGGGACCCCGCCGCCGCCGCTACGACCGTCCTCGCCTCCGCCGGCTATCCGGGCGACTATCCATCCGGCCTCCCCGTCGCGATCCCGGCGGACATTGAGGCCGGCGGCGACGTGATCGTCTTTCACGCGGGCACGCGCCAGGAGGAGGGCGCTCTGGTGACCGCGGGCGGGCGCGTGCTGGCCGTCACCGCGCTGGCGCCCACGGTGGCGGAGGCGGCGCGCCGGAGCCGGGAGGCGGCGGAGCGGATCGTGTTCGAGGGGAAGCAGTTCCGCCGCGATATCGGGTGGCGCGAGGTGGCGCGGGCAGGAGGTGAGCGTGCCTGAGCTTCCCGAAGTCGAAACCATCGTCCGCGACCTGGCGTCGTCGGTGCCGGGCCGTACCATCAAGGCCGTCGAGGTCTTCCACGCGGACCTGATCGAGGGCGAGAGCGCGGCGGAGTTCGCGGAGGCGCTGCGGGGGCGGAGGATCGGCGGGGTGACGCGGCGCGCCAAGAACATCGTCTTCGACCTTGGGCGCGGCGACCGGCTCCTGGTGAACCTGGGGATGACGGGCCGCCTCCTCGTCCCCCGCCTCGGCGAGCCGCTCCCCACCCACCTGGGCGTGCGCATGACGCTCGGGCGCGGGCGCGAGCTCCTCTACGCCGACACGCGGCGCTTCGGCCGGCTCTGGCGGACGGACGAATCCGGGTGGAGCGCCTTCGACGGACGGCTCGGCGTGGAGCCGCTTTCGGAAGACTTCAGCGCAGAGCGCCTGTTCGAGATGACGCGCCGCTCCCGCGTGGCCGTGAAGACGTGGCTGATGGACCAGGCGCGCGTGGTGGGGGTCGGGAACATCTACGCCAGCGAAGCGCTATTCCGTGCGGGAGTCGATCCGCGCCGCCCGGCCAACGAGCTGACCCTCGACGACGTGGAGCGCATCCGCCGCGCGACGCAGGAGGTGCTCGGGGAGGCGATCGAGTTCCGCGGCACCACGTTCCTGGATTACCGCGACGCGAGCGGCAACCGGGGCGAGTTCTACGACCGGCTGCGCGTGTACGACCGTGAGGGCCAGCCGTGCGCGGTGTGCAGCCGGCCGCTGCAGCGCATCGTGCAGGCAAATCGATCCACT
>DASVVI010000104.1:0-13600 GCA_036386635.1 Longimicrobium sp. | reverse complement strand
GATTTCTGGCGGTGATCCCGTCTGTGGTCGCCGGGGGGACCTGCATGGTGCCGTAAACTAAACGGAAGGCGTTTCCATTGACCTATACGGAATAATGCTGCGTCCCGAAGTCGAGAACCTGCTTCTGCCTGCCAGTGACGCGTCCATCAGGCGCTTACGGGTTCGGTGCCTCTGCACGATGACTAGGGAAAGTATTCTACACCTCGGGCGTGGAAACGCGCGAACTACGCACGGACCGCACCGGCCACACCTCCGGCCATCTCATACCAACGACGGCGCGTGCACATTTCGTCCGGGTAGAGCCAACCGGAGACACCCTGGACCGCATCGTGGTGCAAGATGGACGTGGAGTGCCGCGCCGCCGGGCTCTTGACATAATGACGTCCAGACGTCATCGTCGTAAAGACGTCTGGACGTCTTTTTCACTTGGAGAACTGCATATGCCACGGGTACACGGAGAGATCCTCAAGCCCATGCTCGACTTCCTGGCGGGGTTGCCCGTCGGACAATGCGCGACGATCGCGGAGATACACGCAGCCGTGGAGCAGAGTCTCGGCGGGTCGGTCGATCAGTCCAGGGTTCGGGGCAACCTCAATCGCCATTCAGGAACCGCGTTAAAGAACCCTCGCATCGAACGCTGCGCTATGGGCACATACCGCCTGCGGGGCCGCTAATGGCCACCGCAGAGAAGCGGGTTCCAAGAGCACCGCTGTTCAAGCACGAGCGGGTCGGCCGAGCGACGATTTACCATGCCGATTGCATCGATTGGCTCAGAGCCCGCGCGCCCAAGAGCATAGAAGCCGTGGTCACCGATCCGCCGTACGGGTTGGTGGAGTATGAACCGGAACAGCAGCGCAAGATGCGAAAAGGGAAGGGAGGAGTGTGGAGGATCCCTCCTGCCTTCGATGGGATACAGAGGGCGCCGCTACCCCGGTTCACGACGCTCAGTCCGCGGGAAATCATAGCGTTGCAGCGATACTTCGCGGGCTGGGCGGAGGCGCTGCTGCCGGCGCTCGTCCCGGGCGCGCACGTCCTGGTTGCGTCCAACCCGCTCCTGTCCCACCTGACCGCGGTGGCGATCGCGGACGCAGGCTTCGAGCGCCGCGGTGAGATCATCCGGCTGGTCCAGACTCTCCGCGGTGGCGATCGCCCCAAGAACGCGCATACCGAGTTCAGCGATGTGTCGGTGATGCCGCGTTCTATGTGGGAGCCCTGGTTGCTCTTCCGCAAACCCGTCGAGGGGCGGGTCCAGGACAATCTACGCCGGTGGGGAACGGGAGGGCTCCGCCGCATTTCGGAGACGCAGCCGTTCGGCGATGTGATTCTCTCGCATCCGACCCACAAGACCGAGCGCGAACTGGCCAATCACCCGAGCCTCAAACCTCAGGCGTTCATGCGCCAGGTCGTACGGGCCATGCTCCCGCTCGGTGAAGGAACCGTCCTGGATCCGTTCACGGGCGGCGGTTCAACGCTTGCGGCCGCAGAGGCGCTTGGATACGACAGCATAGGCCTGGAACGGGATGACGCCTATTTCAGCTTAGCGCTCGGTGCAATCCCCAAGCTCGCAGCCTTGCGCCCGCGCCCCGAGTCGAGGCGGTAGAGCCAGTTCGCCTGGAGCTGTTGCGCGGCTTCCTCGCTGAGCCGGTAGGTGTCGGTTCCCTTCACGCCACGTGGCGAGAATACGTAGTCTTCCGGGCGAACGCGGTTGAAAGAAACCTTGGTAATGGTCATCGGCTCGCGCCGATCGGGAGCAGCATCGGAGCTATCGATCACGTACTGGACCACGCACGTGGTCTCGTGCCGCGCGTTGTGGCGGTCAACGGCTGCGCTTTTTCCGGAGGTTGATTTGATGTGGATACCATCCGTCCCAGACTGAATCGAGTTCCCGGGGTACAGACCGTCCGGCACCAGGCCCGGATGCCCGTTGTGCTTCCGATTGGGCGTGAGGGTCGTGGACTGCTGGCCGAGGCTGTTGGTCAGGAGACTGGAGATGACCCCCGACAGGGTGGCCTTCGGCACGTGGTCCTCGAGCCGGGCGGAGCCTGCCCGCACCAGCGCCCGGTTGACGTGGTAGAAGAAATCATATACGGACTGCATCGCCAGCGCGAAGGCGTCGACATCCAATCCGTACGGCAGCTCCAAATCGGTGTTAAAAGCTGCGTAGTCCACCTTGTTGTGCCGCATGGCCGTCGGTCCTTTACCAAGTGGTCGATCAGTTTACCGCAGCAGCATTGCCGCGTGAGCGGCCGGTGGCAGCAAAGGAGAGATCGCCCGGGCAGCAGACATTCCTTGCCCGGTGCGTTGTTCGTCCGCAGACGGCCAGGGGATGTAGCACGACCTGCGCCCGATCCGCAACCCTTCAGGTTCAACTCCCGGACGGGGCAACCCGTCTCATTAGTTTGTCCCGCCTGGAGCTCCCCGTGTACGTTCCGGTCCAGAGCGGCGCGCCCGGGACCGGCTCTACCTGTGGCCCGGCTGCGCGTCCGCTTCCACGACCCAGAGCAGCATCCCCGCCGGACCCGCAAAGGGGAGCTGCGGGCCGGCGGAGCCGTTCAGACCGAGGTGGGATGCGCGCCCACGCGGACCACCGCACGGAACTGCGGGTCTCCCACCTGATGCAGCGGGAAGTGCTCGCAGGCGCCGTGTCCGATGTACGGCCACCGCGGATGCGGGCCCAGCATGCCACGGTTGCCGTCGTACGAGAGGAACAGGGCCCGGTCCACCACCCCGCTCCAGCCGGTGAGCAGATCAACCGCGATACCTACCGCCGTCGAAGCGAGTACCCCGTTCGGCCATACCACCTGAGGACGCCCGCCCGCTGCCCCGTACAGCGCTGCTTCCCGGGCGAGGCGGTCGTCGTTGAGATAGTCGATGCAGTGCATGCAGCGGTCGCCCGGAAGCGAGACGATCACCTGACCCGCCATCCGCGGGGACTCCCCGGCCACAGAGTGCACATCCATCCCGATGTCGACATATGGGATCAGGTACCTGCGGCAGAACGCTTCGAGGTCCCGCCGTGCGGCGAAGGTGTCGACCGCCCCCAGGACCAGATCGCACCCGGCCAGCAGATCCACGTTCTCCTGCCACGCGCTGGCCCTCGCCTCCATCTGGTGCTCTGGAAGCAGGCCCGTTGCGAGGCGCCGGGCGATCCCAATCTTGCGGGTCTCTTCCTCCACGTCCCACACTGTCGCACCGATCAGCCGGTTCAGGTTACTCCTCTCCACCCGGTCATGATCGAACACGCGTAGATGGAGCGCCCCGACGTGCAGCAGCTGCTGCACCATGTGCGACCCGCCGCCACCCATGCCGACCACGCCGATCCGCGCGCGGGCAAGGATGTCCTGGGCTCTAACACCGAGGAAATCCTGCCGCGCAAACTGGTCCTCTCGGACACCAGGCGCGCCTTCGGGCCAGATCAGCGTCAGCGGGTCACCCACGATGGAGACGAGCGCCGGCGCGACCAGCTCGGGAGCACCCGGCAACCGCACCCACGCATGCGCCGCGTCCTCGCTCAGCACGAGCATGCCGTGCGGTACCCGGGCGTCCACGTTGGCGAGGGCGTCCACAAGCCGGGGCTGATGGGCGCGGTCAGTCCGGCTGAACGCGGGGACGCCCCGGTGTTCGTGCAAATGCACGTGGAACCCTCCCCGGCCGGTATCCAACACCCGCTGCATCGCTTCCCGGATCGCCTCGCCGTCAATCCGCGCCCCTACCTTCGAATCCACGATGTAGCGGCCGTCGGCCAGCGGATGGTACTCCTGGGCGCAGATCAGCCATTCGCCGCGCTCCAGTCGCTTTGTGCCGACGGAGATGAACCCGACCCGCTCGCCGGCGTGCGCGTGGGGGGCCGCCAGGTCCCCTTTTATAGCTTCGAAAAGGGCGCGGGGAATGCGGAGACGCACCGGACCGGGCGCCGGATCGTCCGGCCGCGAACGCGCGATCATGCGGCCCTCCGCGGCCGAACCGCGTCCAAGTGCGCCGCAAGTATCTGCGCCAGGCGTAGGCCGTCGCGGGTTCGCCACGAGACCGCGTACCAGGGGCGCCCGAGGATGTAGAAGGTGCTCCACGTCAGTGCATTCCCGCCCTGCACGGGCGCCGAATAGAAAACGCGGTGCGGGTAGCCGTCCCGGTAGCTCGGGCACAGCAGGAGGTCCACTGTTCCCGGCGTGCAGCCATCGGGGAGGGAGTGGGCGGGGATCATGAAGAACGTGACCCCGCCCTCCTCCGCCTGCTGCACCTCCGGGAAGAGCGCCGTCAGTTCGGCGATCTGCTCTTCCGGGAAAGTCATCAGGCCACCTCCTCCTCGTGCGAAGATGCGCTGTCGCGCGGCTGACTGATGAACCGCTCCACACCCTTGATTACCACCGCGTCGCCGTCGGCGAGCCCGGTCAGCTTGCCGTCCACCACCTGCACCAGCTCATCCGCCAGCGCTACGCCGCCCGCGCGCTTGATCTCCTCCACGGTCTGCCGCCCGCGGTGGATCGTCACCGGGACATTGTTCACGATGACCTCGACCTGGTCCTGGCGGTGGTCCCCCGAAACGCCGCCGTCGGCGGGCCTCGCCCTCGGTTCCTTCTCGCGCGTTTCCTGTCCCATCGTCCCCTCCTCGTGGTCCGCACTCCTGCGGGATCTGGCTCTGGACGGGCGTCCTGCCCATTGAAATCCGGGAGCCGGTGCGCTAACCTCTCGGTACATCAAGGAATCCATTTTCGATTCCGTGCACCCTTGGGGTTAACGAGGACCAATGTAGACGAGGCGGACGTGATCGTCAAGGCGTATGATACACCCCATGGGTTAATCGAAAATGTTGCCGGGAACGCGCCGTGAACCTATACTTTAATGATGAGCCGCTATCGACTGCCTGCTACAACGAGAAGGCCGGCGTTCGCCGGTGGGGCTCGGCGCGTGCGGCGGTGATCCGGCGCAGAATCTTGCAGATCCTCACGGCACCGTCGGTGGCCGACCTGATCCGAATGGGACCGCTCCTCTTCCAGAGCGGCCCGGAGCCAGACCACTTCCACGTAGATGCCTCCGCGCCACAGCGGATCATCCTGATCCCCATGCACGACCCGATTCCCAGGGACGGTACGGGCTCGCTCGTGTATGCCGACATCACGGACGTTTGCCTCCTCGAGATCCGGGAACTCCATGCGCGCTGACTTTAAGCCATTCAGCCCTGCAAGCGGTCCTGACTTCACGATCCATCCGGGAGAGGTCGTGCAGGAGTTGATGGAGTATGCGGGTCTGACGCAGGTGGATTTGGCCGAGCGCACAGGGCGGCCGAAGAAGACGATCAACGAGATCATCCAAGGCAAAGCCGCCATCACCCCCGAGACAGCGCTACAACTTGAACGAGTGCTAGGAGTGTCCGCAGATCACATCCTAGGCTTGGAACAAGCGCATCGGTCATTCCTCGCGCGGAAAAGCGCGCGCGCGGTGCTGGCGGATGAGATAGGCTGGCTAAAGGAGATCCCGCTCGGCGAGATGATTAAGCGCGGCTGGGTCAAGAAGCTCCAGGACAAGGTGGACCAACTGGAGGAAGTCCTTCGATACTTCGGCGTCGCCTCTCCGAAAGCATGGGCGCAGGTCTGGGCTGGAGTCCAGGGAAGCATCGCCTATCGAAGGTCCACCAAGTTCGACACCGACTTTGCAGCCGTAGCCACCTGGCTTCGCCAAGGTGAGATCCTCGCGAGCGATATCCCGGCTGCGCCTTATGACGCGCGTGCGTTTCGGGCAGCACTTGCTCAGATACGTGCTCTGACGAGTGCTTGGCCTTTTCAGGAAGAGTTGGTGCGTTTGTGTGCTGAGGCCGGGGTTGTGGTCCTATTCGTCCCCGAGATCAAAGGATTGCACGTATCCGGCGCGACGCGTTGGCTCTCACCCGAGAAAGCCCTCATTCAACTCACATTGCGCGGCAGGGCTGAGGATCTCATTTGGTTTAGTTTCTTCCACGAAGCCGCACATATTCTGCTACATGGAAAACGGACGGTTTTTGTAGAACCGAAGGACACCAAGGATCGCCCGGAAGCACAGGAGGAGCGCGAAGCGAACGATTTCGCGGGCGATTTTCTCATTCCCCCTGACGCATACCGGAAATTCCGGTCTGAGAACGTCTTTTCTGCCCCGGCGGTGCAGATCTTTGCTCGCGAGATCGGCGTATCGCCAGGCATAGTCGTCGGTCGCTTGCAGCACGACGGGGTCGTGGGGTGGAATGACCCATTGGGAAGGTTGAAGCGCCGGTTCAGCTGGACGGAATCTGACGATTAGTGAACAGCCGCCATCGGTGACGCTCTCTCTGTCCGCCTGCGGCTCTCCTGCTAAGGCGGCCCGGACAAGGTGCGCAGCTGTCGTGCGTGATGCCTGATGACGCGGCAGTCGAGAACTTGGCTGATGCGCCTTTCTCACGCGTCCGCAGCGTGGGTTTACACGTTTTCCTCGTCCTCCGCATCCTTGCGCTGCACATTGAACGGGTGCTCTATCATGTACTCCGGAACCACGAAGCGAGCGACGTAGGGCTCGCCCCGGATCTGATCCATCAGGCTCCAGTAGGACTCGCGGGCGAACCGTGAGTCGACCCCTGCCGGATAGCGATACGAGTACAGCAGCTCGTGTGCGGGGACCGGTGTGTGAGAATCACGGAACTCTGGGAGCAGGTAATCGTGGACCCCCCAGCGAATGTCATTCAGGAGACCGGTAATGCGTGTGCAGTAGAACGCGAGCAGGTCCTCTTTAAACTTCACCTCGAAATCCTCGACGGCGAGCCAGGACTCCTCCTGCCCGATTACATGGTTGTTCTCCCTCAATATCTCCTGCAGCACTCTGGCCACGCCTGTCAGGCGAGAGAGATTGTGCTTGGACGTGTTTCCCGCAACGTAGAGTAGCTTCTGTCGAGTCAGCGTGAGGACCGTGTCTAGTTCAATGGAGGGCAGCCACACATGGATCGTGATCGGCTCTTCTAGCCAGGCCCGGAGCCGCTGCACACTCTCGCGGAGCCCCTCCGCGTTCACGCCGCGGTCGAAGCTGGAGGTGGAGACTGCCGTCTCCAGCACCTCGAGGCAGGAGCCTTGGACGCCCGTCATCCCCGCATTCACCCGTTCGAGAAAGTCTAGCAAACGCACGGCGAACAAGTCCCGGGCGACCGATCCTTTGAACGTCGGGAGTCCACCCGCCTGCGGGAGCACGAGGAGTGCGTGGTTGATGAAGTCGTCAATCGCGCGCACAACAATGTGCAACCCGATGATCTCGACCTCGATCAGCTTTAGGGACATAGTGCTGGTGAGGGTGGGTTGTGTAAGGTGCAACATCGGAGAACGATAGGACCGGTTGCGCCAGACTGCGTTCTACGGAAAACGGTATTCCGAGCTTCCAAGTGCACGGCGACAGCTTCGTCTCCGTGCCTCCATATATCCAGGGCCGCGCGTGATCCCGGGAACTTCTTTGCGACCACAAGGTCCGTGTGAGCACAATGCCATCTCAGAACCCTATCCCTATAGTTCCCGCGGCCGTGCGCGGCAGCCTGTTCTATCCGGCACTCCTGGTACCTCGGGCGCGGATCGTCGGGGCGACTGCTTCGGGATCCCGGTGCCTCAGGGGCCGTCGTCGCGCGCCCTCGGCCGAAGGGGCGCGATGACGGAGACCACCGCCGCGGATGTCCGCCGTTCGGTGACCGCGGGGTTGCGCGCGCTGGAGGAGGCACAGGAGCCGGACGGTTCCTTTGCGCTCACGGAGGTAGCGGCGCGGCCACCGGAAACGCCGGCGGACAACCTCTTCTCGACGGCGATGGTGCTCGGCCTCGTTGCTGGGGAGCTTCACCCTGAGGTCGTCGCACGCGGCGTTACGTACCTGCTCGAGCGGAGGGAAGCGGACGGCCTGTGGAAGTGGGCCGAGGGCGCACCGCTTCCCTCGGACTCGGACGACACGGCCTGCTGCCTGGGTGCGCTGGCCGCCGCCGGAGCTACTCTGGACCGTGCGGCGGGAGTGCGGCAGCTCCGCCGGTTCTGGAGGTGGGGCGGCCCCTTCCGGACCTGGCTGGCTCGCGGCGCGTGGGGCGCGAGGGACCGTGACGACCCGGTCGTCAACTGCAACGTGCTGTGGGCGATCCAGCAGCTGGGGACGGCTCCCAAGCGCGCCGAGCGAGCCGCGGTGGGCAGGATCGTCGCCCGGGCAACCGGGGGCACGCGCTATTACTGCTCGGCGGCGAGCCTCGCGTGGGCGGCCGCGCGCGCCGGCATCTCGACCCCGCAGCTGTCCCCGCCCGCGGATGCGGCTGGACGGCCCCTGGAATGCGCACTCTGGCTGCTGGCGGGCCGGGAACCGGGGCCAGCGTCGCGCGCGGTCCTGCTCGACACCCAGGAGGCGGATGGCGGATGGCCCGCGGAGCCATGGGTGCAGGACCATAGCGGTGCGTGGGAGAGCCGCCCGGTGACGGCCGCCTTCGCCATCGCCGCGCTCTCCCGGAACACCCCACTGGCGTGACGCCGCGCTGTGCTCAGGCCGTGACGCCGGGCAGTGGCCGGGCGCCGTGGCGCAGGAAGCGCACACATGCCAGCAACTGGTGGCCGATGTAGCGGTGCTCCCAGGCGAGGAAGACGGCGACCGCGGCCCACATCGCCGGGCGCGCCATCGCCAGGGCGACGCTGAAGCCGAGCGGCCAGATCACCTGGTAGAAACCGGCCAGCGGCTGGCGGGAGTATCCCTGGAGCGAGTACGGCGCCTGCACCCCTCGGCACTGCCACGCCCAGGCGCCGCTCGCCAGCACGCCCATCACCGGGAGCAGCCAGAGGAACGGCGTCCGCACCGCCTCGAGCCACAGGGCTACCCCCAGCAGCGCACATTCGAGCGGAAACACCACGCAGCGCAGCCCGGAGCGCGCGCGTGCCTCGCCGACGAAGCTGACCCAGGTCTCCACCCCCGCGCTCCTGTCGCTCTCCGCGTCCATCACCTGGTGCACCAGCATCCAGCGCGTCCCGGCGAGCTGGGCGACCAGGAGGAGCATCCACGCCGTCGCATCCAGGCGGTCGATGGTGGTGAACGCCACCAGCATGGGGAGGGTGCGCTGGGCGGCTGCCGCGCTCCAGATTCCCGCGGAGCGGCGGACCTTCAGCCGGAACGGCGGCAGCGAGTACGCCGCGGCGAGCGCCACCGTCGCCACCCCCGCCGCCAGCGCTTGCGGCGACGCCGCCACCGTAGCCAGCACACCGAGCGCGGCGGCGGCGAGCAGCACCAGCACCAGCGTCGCGGGCCCCGCGGCCATGCGCGCCGCCGGCGTGCGCCTCCCCGCCGCCTGGTCGCACAGGCGGTCCGCGAAGTCGTTGGCCAGGTGGCCGAACGCCCCGCAAAGGCAGGTGAAGACGATCACCCCCGCCGCGCGCCGCACGGCCTCGACGTCGCCCAGGGGAGAGCCAAGGGCCGCGGCGGCGCAGGCGGTCCATACGAAGGGTATCTTGCTCGCGTACCATTCGCGCCACCGCACTGCCGTACGCACGGAGGCGAGGGCCTGCGCGAGAGGCGCGGTCCATCGCGGCGTGGAGGGCCCGTCAGCGGGTAAGTTCTGCATGGCTCCGTGGGAACGGTCGAGCCGGTGCACGCGCGGAGAGAGCGCGGCCGCAGACCGCCACGTGCGGGTCGGGATGCGGCGGTAGGAGGCGCCGGAGGGGTATGAGGCGCAAGCGTGGCTACGTTGAACGTACCCTCTATTTCCAGGTAGGGCAATGAGATGACCGGCACCGTCATGCAAAGATGGCGGCGGACACACCCACCGCCGCGGCGATGCGGGCAGGGAGGCGGACCGGCGAGGCAGCCGCCAGCGCTACCGTGCCGGGCCGTAGAAGACAAAAGCCACGTTCTGAATCCCTGATCCACCCTCCCGCGTGCCTGGAGTATTCGGCTCCTGGCAGAACTTTGCAAAACATTTTCCGCACGTTAGTGCAGGCTGATTTTCTATCGCACGGTTCCGGGTATCCGTACGAGCGACTGACCCGTCCGCACCCGTTGCGCGGGCACGCGGCTCGCACGGGGGACGGCAGGATCAGCGTGGACGGCGCCCTCCTCGCCATCCGCAGTGTCCACCCGCGTCCGCCAATGGATCTGTAGGATGGAATCCACTCCGCCCTCTGAGGCACCGGCCGGCCCTCGCACGGGGGTCGCGCTCAAGACCGAGATCGTGGTCATCGGGGCGGGGCAGGCGGGGCTCTCGGCCGGGTATCACCTGAAGAAGCGAGGGCTGGCGCCGCACCGGGGCTTCGTGGTGCTGGACGGGTCGCCCGCGCCGGGGGGAGCGTGGCAGTTCCGCTGGCCGTCGCTCACGCTGAGCACCGTCAACCGCGTCCACGACCTGCCCGGGATGCCCTTCTCCCAGGCGGTGGACACGACGGACGGCGAGGTGCAGGCGAGCGTGGCGGTGCCACGCTACTTCGCCGCGTACGAGAAGGCGTTCGAGCTTCCCGTCTATCGACCGATGGCGGCCAGAGTCGTCTGCGCCCGCGGCGACCGGCTGCGGGTGGAGACCGACCGCATCGAGGTCTCGGCGCGCGGGATCATCAACGCGACGGGGACATGGGAGACGCCGTACATCCCCGAGTACGCGGGCGCGGAGCGGTTCCGCGGGCGGCAGCTGCACACGAAAGATTACCGCACCGCGGACGAGTTCGCGGGGCGGCACGTGGTGGTGGTGGGGGCCGGCATCTCGGCGATCCAGCTGCTGGACGAGGTCTCGCGCGTCACGACGACCACCTGGGTCACGCGCAGGCCGCCCGAGTTCCGCACGGGCCCCTTTGACGAGGCGGCGGGCCGCGCAGCCGTGGCGATGGTGGAGGACCGGGTGCGCCGCGGCCTGCCGCCCGCCTCCGTCGTTTCGGTGACGGGCCTCCCCGCCACGCCTGCCGTCGAGGCGATGCGCGCGCGTGGCGTCCTGGACCGCCTGCCCATGTTCAGCGAGATCACCGAGGACGGCGTCCGCTGGCCGGACGGCACCGAGCTGCGCGCCGACGTCATCCTCTGGTGCACCGGCTTCCGCAGCTCACTAGACCACCTGGCGCCGCTGATGCTGCGCGAGGAGGGCGGGGGAATCACGATGACCGGCCGGCTCGCCACACAGGTGGCAAAGGACCCCCGCATCCACCTGGTGGGCTACGGGCCCTCCGCCTCCACCATCGGCGCCAACCGAGCCGGGCGGGCCGCGGTGGAGGAGTTGATGAAGTCGCTCAGCCTCGGCTGATCTCGTCCATTCCGGCGGCCGTGCCCGCCGTCAGAGCTTCGAGCGCATGGTCAGCGGATCGACGGGAGGGAGCCTCGTGTCGCTGGGGTCGTACTTGATCTCGGGCGCGACCTGCTTCGCTCCGCGCATGACTTCGTGGAAGGTGTGCGTCGGCGATTGCCCCGTGGGCATGATGTGAAAGAACGCGAAGGCACACCAGGCGAGACAGGTCAGCGAATGATCGTCCGTGATCCCGGCCACTTTCTTCGCGAACCAGATGATGTCCATGGTGGACCCCGAAGTGCCGGCCCACACCGAGACACCCTGCAGCCGGTCCTGGTAGACCTGGGGGTGCGTCTCGACCAGGCTGCCCTTGCTCTCCTCCTTCCGCATCTCTCCGCTCTGCTTGCGGCCCTTTATCTCGACCTTTTTGTCCTTGATGACCGAGAGAGCGAAGGAATGGATGAGGCCCATCTTGACGTAGAGTACCTCGTGCTTTTCCCCCTTCTGGTTCGTGGCGGACCACTGGTCCGTGTCCCACCTGACGCCCTTCACCAGCCCGCCGTAGCGGGTGGGCGGCGTCTGGTAGCGTACGTTGTCCCTGGTCAGTCGGTTGATCACGGTGAACAGCCGATCGAGCACAACACTCTCGTATGCGTGCAGGTTGTTGATGACGAGCCAGGCGAGGATCTCCTCCTGCCGTCGGCTGTTCGCGGCGTGCACGTTGCCGAGCAACCCTCGGGCGAGCTCGGCGAGGCTGTCCACGTCCTTGACGTAAGCGTTTCCGACGTTGCCACGGTCGTACTTCGGCGACGTGACCCACACCTCGAAGGTTTTTCGGGCAAGCTGCACGTCGTTCTGCAGGAGCGGGATTCCGATCTGGCCCGACCAGTCCCGGATGTGCTCCAGTACCTTGGGCCAGTCGCGGTCGACGTTCTCCGCTAGGAGCGGCTTTCCGGCCACGGTGATCATTTCCGGTTCGCCTCCGTTCGCTTCCGAAGAGTTCTGGACAGGATGAGCCGCGCCGCGCGGGGTCAGGACGCCGCGGCGGGGAGTGTGGCGAGGTACCGCAGCCCCGTGATGCTGGGAAAGAAAACGTAGGCGCCGCCGCGCGTGGTGATCGTCTGCGAGAAGCCGGTCACGACGGCGTTCCTGGGCTCGGCGGGGAGGGTGAACGAACTGCTGGCGGGGTCGCTCACGCCTAGGAAGACGTCCTCGCCGCTGATGTTGTTCACGGCGTTCCCCGGCGGCTGGCCGCCCGGCGCCTTGGCCGACTTGATGAAGCTGTCGGTGAGCGCCCACTGCCCCTGGATGAACTGGAACTGGTTGAAGATGCTGGCGTTGATGAAGTAGCCGATCAGCCCGCGCGGCACGTCCGTGGGGCTCGCGGGGTCGTACGCGGGGCCGTACGGGATGGCGCGGCGCGTGATGCGGTGATGCACCGAGTCGGTGCCCGTCACCGCCATGTCGCGCGGGTTGGTGCGGCGGATGTGCGAGCCGATGGGGCACTTGAGGCCCAGCGTGTCGTCCGCCGCCGGGTCCGTGCTCACGTAGGTGAAGTCGTTCAGCTCGCGGGTGGGGAGCACCGCGCCGGGCTCATCGGGCCTGAGCTCCAGGGGGTTCCCGTTGCGCCACCGTCCGCACACCTTGGCGGCCAGCATCTCCGGCGTGGTGCCGGCCTGCGCGGCATGGTCCTGGAGGAACTTCTCGAAGCCGACGACGTCCTGGTCCAGGATGCGGAACGCGGCGTAGCTGCTGTTGGTGGAGAGCTGCGCGGGCTTCACCGAGTAGGTGCCGCCCGACGCGTTGGGGTAGCCGAGCAGGAACTCGCCCGTGGGCACCACCGGCTGCGCGTCGGGGATGGCGTGCTTGCGCGGCGGCGCGCCCTGCACCGTGGGCTGCGCGATGTTGTCGCGGTAGCCGAAGTGCACGTGGTTGTCGGGGAGCGCGGTGGCGTCGTGCGAGAGCAGCTCGCGCATCCCCGCCGCGAACCCCGCCCGCAGCCGCGCCGCGGTCCGCTCCAGCACCTCCGGGTCCTCGTGCACCCACAGGCTGAGCACCACGTGCGCGTTCTGCCACGTCTCGGCGCCGCCGAGCCAGTTGGCGGGCGCGCTGGTGCCGGTGTCGCCCACGGTGTTGGCGACCCCTTCGTTGGTGGCGCCGGCCTGGAAGGCGGGGTCGAAGCTCTTCAGCTCCTCCTCCGTCACCCCCAGCGCCTCGAGCCCCGGGGCGGTGAAGGAGATGTTGACGAAGCAGTCCGGCTTGGTCCGCCAGCGCCGGGCCGTGGTGACGCGGGGCACGCCGCCGGTGCCGTCCACCAGGTTGCCGATGAAGGCGCCCGCGGCCGCCGCGTCGGTGACCTGGAGGATGAAGTGCCGGGCCAGCTCCACGCGGTAGCCGCGCAGG
>DASVVI010000103.1:0-1568 GCA_036386635.1 Longimicrobium sp. | reverse complement strand
GGCGCGCCAGGGCCCGGCGGCAGCGGAAGGCCACCCGCCCCGCCTCCACCGCCCGGCTGTGCCCCGCGCGCCCGGGTGTAGCGCCGACGTCGCGCAGATACGCCATCATCGCCTCCGCCACCTCGGGCGGACGGATCGCCGCGGTGGCGGCGTAGTCCAGGTAGACCGGCGCGTCCGCCATCCGGCCGGGCTACGCCGGCGCCAGGTCGAGCGCCACGTAGCGGAAGCCGAGCGCCTTCACCTCGTCAGACACCCGCGCCCCCTCGTCCCCCGCCAGCCGCTCCCACGCGTCCGCCGGCACGCGCACCGCCGCGATCTCATCCTCGTGCCCCTCCACGGAGACGTGCGCCCCCGCGAAGCCGCGCGCGGACAACAGGCGCTCGGCGCGCAGCACCCGCTCGTCCGCGCTCACGCCGCGCTCCCGATCTGCACCAGGCGCACCATCTCGCCCTCGCCGAGCCCCTCATTGAGGGCGCCGCGCCGGTACCCCTGCAGGTCGAGCAACACCCGCCGGAACCCCGCGCGCCGCACCGCCTCGTCGATACTCACGCGCTCCGCGGCCACGCGCCCGGCCTCCGCGGGATGCACCTCCAGCCGCGCCACCTCTCCGTGGTGCCGGACGCGGAAGTCGCGGAAGCCGAGCGCGCGCAGCGCCACCTCCGCCTCTTCAACCTGGCGAAGGCGGCGGGGCGTGACGGCCAGGCCGTACGGAAGGCGCGACGCCAGGCAGGGCGCGGCGGGCTGGTCCCAGGTCGGGAGCCCCAGCTCGCGCGACCAGGCGCGGATCTCGTCCTTGGTGAGCCCCGCCTCCAGCAGCGGCGAGCGCACGGCGTTCTCGCCCGCGGCTACGGCGCCGGGACGGTGGTCGCCCACGTCGTCGGCGTTGGAGCCGTCCAGGACGGTGGCGAAGCCGAGCTCCCGCGCCACCTCCCCCAGCCGTCCCCAGAGCTCGCTCTTGCAGAAGTAGCAGCGGTTGCTGGGGTTGGCGGCGTAGCGGGGGTCGTCCATCTCCCGCGTCTCCACCTCCAGCCAGGGGATGCCGAAGCGGCCAGCGACCTCGCGCGCGGTGTCCTCCATCCACGAGGCGATGCTGTCGCTCTTGCCGGTGACCGCCAGCACGCGATGGGGGCCGAGCAGCTCCACCGCCACCGTGGCGAGGAAGACCGAATCGACCCCTCCGCTGTACCCGATCACCACCGAGCCGCACTCGCGGAGGATCTCCGCCAGCCGCTCGCGCTTCGCACTCGCGATCATCGCCCTTCCCGTGAACCCTGTGGATGGCACCAAGATAGGGCCCACGCGGCACCCGCCGCCAGCTACTGCCGGGAGAGCACGGCCCCGCGGCGCGCCGGGTGGGCGGACGCGGCACCGCGCCGCGCCCGCCCTTGCAGTTCGAACACGATTACCGGCACCGCCATCGGGATCGCGAGAAAGAGCGCCACGTCCGCCACGTTGCCGGGCGGAAGCCAGTACGGCGCCCAGTGGAACGACAGGTAGTCCGTCACGCCCCAGTGCACCACCCGCTCGCCGAGGTTCCCCAGCATCCCGCCCAGCACCATCCCCACGAA
>DASVVI010000102.1:0-6481 GCA_036386635.1 Longimicrobium sp. | reverse complement strand
CACCGCCGTCCTCCGCAGCCTGCGCGCGCGCTTCGCCGATACGCGCTACGCGGGCGTGGCGTGGGAGGTGGGGTAGGGCCCTCACCCCCAGCGTCGCTCCGCGACGCATCCCCCTCCCCCAAAACTGCCTGGGGGAGGGGGTGCTGGTTTTTGTGCGCGTTGGCGGGCGGCGGCGTGTGAAGCCGGGTGCCAGAAACGCGTCGAATTGATCCGCTCCCGGAAGCGGGCTGCGGCACCCGGCGAGGCACGGGCAGCCACGCGGGGCAGCCCCTACCGGATCTGTGCGCAGGGGCGGGCGTCGGTGCGGGGGCGGGCACGGCGCGATGAATCGCGCCCCTACAAGGACGGGGCGGCGCCGGGACCTGGATGACGGGACGGATCTCGCCCCAGCCACCCCCTCCCCCAGGCAGTTTTGGGGGAGGGGGATGCGCCGCGGAGCGGCGCTGGGGGTGAGGGCTACCCCTCCAGCACCACTGCCCCCGCCCCCCGCATCTCCAGCCGCCCCTCGCGGGAAAGCGTCGCCGGCGAACCCTCCGTCTCGCCGCCGAAGCGCGCTTCTTCGGTGGACAGGAGCAGCCGCCAGCCGGCCTCGGGCCGCGTCTCGTCGAGCGCGGCGAGGTCGGCGGAGAGGGAGTCGCCGAAGTTGGCGATCACCATCAGGTCCGGCTCGCCCGCGGCGCCGCGGCGGCGCAGAGCGACGCCGTCCTCGCCGAGCACGGCGATGGTGAAGTCCTCGCGGGCGTGGCGCTGGAGGGCAGGGTGCTCGCGGCGCAGGCGCAGGAGCGTGCGGTAGAGCGCCAGGATGCCCTCGTGCGGCGGGCGCTCGCGCTCTTCCCAGCGCAGGCGCGAGCGCTCGAACGTCGCGGGCGACTGTGGGTCCGGGATGCGCTCGCGGTTGGCCGGGTCGCTGAAGGCGGAGAACGACTTGAACTCGTTGCGCCGCCCCTCCGTCACCAGCTTCCCCAGCTCCTCCGGGTGGTCCGTGAAGTACTGGAAGGGCGACGACGCGGCCCACTCCTGCCCCATCCACAGCATCGGCGTGTAGGGGGAGAGGAGGAGGAGCGCGCTGGCGGCGCGGTAGGCCGGAAGCCCCACCACGTCGTGCAGCCGGTCGCCCAGCGGACGGTTCCCCACCTGGTCGTGGTTCTGGATGCAGTGCACGAAGGCGCGCGGCGGAAGGTCCGCGGCCGGCGTGCCCCGCTCCTCGCCGCGGTGCTCTGCGAGCTGCCCCTCGAAGTACCACCCCTTCTGCAGCGTGTCCGCCAGGTCCGCGGCGCTGCCGGTGAAGTCCGCGAAGTAGCTCTCGCGGTCGCCGGCCGTCTTCACGCGCACCTGATGGTGGAAGTCGTCGGCCCACACGCCGTCCAGCCCCAACCCGCCCTCGGCCGTGGGGGTGACCACCTGGCGCTCGTTGCGGTCGTCCTCGGCGATCAGCACGAAGTGGCGGCCGGGGACGGAGGCGCGCGTCCGCTCCGCCAGCTCGGTGAGGACGTGGCGCGGGGAGTCGTCCATGATGGCGTGCGTGGCATCCAGGCGCAGGCCGTCCACGTGGTACTCGACGGCCCAGTGCACGGCGTTCTGGATGACGAACTCGCGCATCGCCGCGCTCCCCTCGCCGTCGTAGTTGACGGCGGCGCCCCACGGGGTTTGGTGCGCTGGATTGAAGACCTTGCCGCTGGTGAAGGCGGGAACGTAGTTCCCCTCCGGGCCGAAGTGGTTGTAGACCACGTCCATCACCACGGCCAGGCCGCGCGCGTGCGCCGCGTCCACCAGTCGGCGCAGCCCCTCCGGCCCGCCGTACGGCGCCGCGGGCGCAAAGAGCCCCACGCCGTCGTATCCCCAGTTGCGCGCGCCGGGAAAGGTGGCCACCGGCATCGGCTCGATCGCGTTCACGCCGAGATCCACCAGGTCGTCCAGGCGGCGGATCAGCGCATCGAAGGTCCCCTCCTCGGTGATCGTCCCCACGTGCAGCTCGTAGATGACCATCTCCTCCAGCGGCATCCCCTTCCAGCCCGCGTCGGTCCAGCGGAAGGCGGCCGGGTCCACCACCTCGGACGCGCCGTGCACCCCCTCCGGCTGGGCGCGGCTGGCCGGATCGGGAAAGGTGTCGCCGCCGTCCAGGCGCAGCTTGTACCGGGCGCCCGCGCCCACTCCCTCCACGAACGCGCTCCAGTACCCCTCGCCCTCCGCCTCCATCGGCACGACGCGCTCGGCGTCGGGGCCGTAGAGCACCACGTCCATCGACTCGTGGCCCGGCGCCCACACGCGGAACCGCGTTCCGGTCTCTTCGACGCTCGCCCCGATGGGGAGCGTGTATACGTCCACTGCGCTCACTTTTTCTCCGGTTCGCTCTTCGTTCGATTCGCACAGTACCACCATCGAGCGCCCCTCCATCTTGAGGGTGTCGCAGTCGTGGTAGCGGCGGGTCCCTTCCTCCTGCTCCGGCTCGTTCGTGTCCAGCACCACCATCCACCCCCGCGCCGGGCCCACGTCGGGAAGGGTGAAGTCGATCGTTCCGCCATCCGCGTTGAAGAGGAGCAGAAAGGTTTTGTCGGACACGCGCTGGCCCTGCTCGTCCCACTCCTCCATCTCGCCGCCCAGCACCATCCCGAAGCAGCGCACGAAGCCCGCGTTCCACTCCTCGTCGGTCATCTCGCGGCCGTCGGGGCGCACCCAGGTGACGTCCTTGACGTCCGACCCGCGTATCCCGCGCCCCCGGAAGAACTTGCGGCGCCGGAAGGTGGCGTGGTCGCGCCGCAGCTTCGCCACCCGGCGGGTGAACTCCAGCATGGTGCGGTCGGCGGCGGTGAGATCCCAGTCGATCCAGGAGATCTCGTTGTCCTGGCAGTACGCGTTGTTGTTGCCGCGCTGCGTGCGACCCATCTCGTCGCCTCCGCAAATCATGGGCACCCCCTGTGACAGGAGCATGGTCGCCATGAAGTTGCGCTTCTGCCGCTCGCGCGCGCGGACGATGTCCGGCCGGTCGGTGGGGCCCTCCACGCCGAAGTTGAACGAGCGGTTGTCGTCCGCGCCGTCGCGGTTCCCCTCGCCGTTCTCCTCGTTGTGCTTGTGGTTGTACGACACCAGGTCGTGCAGCGTGAAGCCGTCGTGCGCCGTCACGAAGTTGATGGAGGCGTGGGGGCGGCGCCCGTCGCTCTCGTACAGGTCGCTGCTGCCGGTGATGCGGTAGCCCAGCTCGCCCAGCGTGCCGGGCTCGCCCCGCCAGTACGCGCGCACGGTGTCGCGGTACTTGCCGTTCCACTCCGCCCAGAGCACGGGGAAGTTCCCCACCTGGTAGCCGCCCTCCCCCACGTCCCACGGCTCCGCGATCAGCTTCACCTGGCTGATGACGGGGTCCTGGTGGATCACGTCGAAGAAGCTGGACAGCCGGTCGACCGCGTGGAGCTCGCGCGCCAGGGTGGAGGCGAGGTCGAAGCGGAAGCCGTCGACGTGCATCTCCTGGATCCAGTAGCGCAGCGAGTCCATCACCATCTGCAGCGTCTGCGGGTGGCGCAGGTTGAGCGAGTTCCCCGTTCCCGTGTAGTCCATGTAGAAGCGGGGATTGTGCGGCACCAGCCGGTAGTACGTGGGGTTGTCGATCCCCTTGAACGACAGCGTCGGCCCCAGGTGGTGCCCCTCCGCGGTGTGGTTGTAGACCACGTCCAGGATCACCTCGATCCCCTCCGCGTGGAGCTGGCGCACCATCTCCTTGAACTCCCGCACCTGCTCGCCGTAGTCGCGGGCGTGCGCGTACCGCCCGTCCGGCGCGAAGTAGTTGATGGAGTTGTAGCCCCAGTAGTTCGTGAGCCCCTTCTGCTTGAGGAAGAGGTCGTCCGCGAACTCGTGGATGGGGAGGAGCTCGATGGCCGTGACGCCCAGCGACTTGAGGTGCCGGATGATGGCCGGGTGCGCCACCCCGGGGTACTTGCCGCGCAGCTCCGGCGGCACGTCCGGGTGGAGGCGGGTGAGCCCCTTGACGTGCGCCTCGTAGATGACCGTCTGGTGCCAGGGGATGCGCGGCGGCTCGTCGCCCCGCCAGTCGAACGAGTCGTCCACCACCACGCCCTTGGGGATGGCGCGGTGGTCGGGCTGGTCGTCCAGCACCCAGTCCTCACCCGGCTGCTCGAAGGGGTAGGCGAAGGGGTGCCCGTCCCACCGGATCTCGCCGGCCAGCGCGCGGGCGTAGGGGTCGATCAGGAGCTTAAAGGGGTTGCAGCGCTGGCCGCGCGCCACGTCGTATGGCCCGTTGACGCGAAAGCCGTAAAAGGTGCCCGGCACCACCCCCGGCACGTAGCCGTGCCACACGAAGGCCGTGCGCTCGCGCAGCCGCACCGTGCGCGAGGGCTCCGGATCGTCCGGGCGCTCGAAGAGGCAGAGCTCCACCTCGTACGCCAGCTCGCTGTACACGGCGAAGTTGGTCCCATCGCCGTCCCGGCGCGCGCCGAGGGGGTAGGGCTTGCCGGGCCAGGCGGTCTCGGCGTCCTCCAGGAACCCGGGGACCTGCTGAAACGGGGTGTTGCGGCGGGGCGGCGCCGCGGGGGGCAACGAATCGGGCATCTGCTTGGGTCAGGGCGTGTGGCGGGGGCGTGCCCGCTTCTTGCGAGTGGCCGCCGCCCCGCCCCGTGGGCGGTTTCAAGCGTTATCCACCCGTGTGACCATAGAGATCGTGCAGCCATCCGAACAGAGGGCCGCCCCGGACGGGGCGGCGAACGCGGGACGCATCCCGCGCGCCACCTACCGCATCCAGTTCAACCGCGGCTTCACCTTTCGCGACGCGGCGGAGATCGTGCCGTACCTGGCCGAGCTGGGCGTGAGCGACCTGTACGCCTCGCCGTACCTGCAGGCGCGGCCGGGGAGCATGCACGGCTACGACATCACCAACCACGAGGCGCTGAACCCCGAGATCGGCACCGAGGCGGACCACGCCCGGCTTTCGGGGCTGCTGCGTGAGCACGGACTGGGCCACCTGCTGGACATCGTGCCCAACCACATGGGGATCGCCGGGGCCAGCAATCCGTGGTGGATGAACGTGCTGGAGAACGGCCCTTCGTCGCCCTACGCGCGCTTCTTCGACATCGACTGGAACGCCCGCTCGCCCGACCTGCAGGGCAAGGTGCTCCTTCCCGTGCTGGGCGACCAGTACGGGTGCGTGCTGGAGGCGGGCGAGCTGAAGCTGGTGTACGACTCGGGACAGTTCCGCGCGGAGTACTACGAGAACTGGTTCCCCGTCGCCCCCGGATCCACCGCGGCCGTTCTGCGCGAGGCGCTGGACCACGTGCGCCTGCGGGACGACAGCGAGGAGCGGATGGAGCTGGCGAGCATCGTCACCGCGCTGGAGAACCTGCCCGCGCGCGGCAGCACTGACGAGGCCAGCATAGAGGAACGCAACCGCGAGCGCATCGTCACGCGCCGCCGCCTGCACGCGCTGTACACGGCGAGCGCGGAGGTGCGCGCGGCGCTGGACGGGGCGGTGAAGACCTTCAACGGCACCGTGGGCGACCCGCGCTCCTTCGACCGGCTGGACACCCTCCTCTCCGACCAGGCGTACCGGCTGGCGTTCTGGCGGGTGGCGGCGGAGGAGATCAACTACCGGCGCTTCTTCGACGTCAACGACCTGGCCGGCCTGCGCACCGAGGTGCCGCAGGTCTTTCAGGACACGCACCGCCTGATCCTGCGCCTGGTGCGCGAGGGGCGCGTCACCGGGCAGCGCATCGACCACCCGGACGGCCTCTTCCACCCGCGCGAGTACCTGCGCGAGCTGCAGCGCGAGACCGCGGGGATCGAGGCGAAGGAGCAGTTCTACGTCCTCGTGGAAAAGATCCTCACGGGCGACGAGACGCTCCCCGACGACTGGCCGGTGGCGGGGACGGTGGGCTACGAGTACATGAACCGGGTCAACGGCATCTTCGTGGACCCGGCGCAGGCGCAGCGGATGGACGACCTGTACCACCGCTTCGCCCGCAACCGCTGGAAGTTCCACGACCTGGTGTACGACAAGAAGAAGCTGATCCTGCGCTCGTCGCTCATCAGCGAGCTGACGGTGCTCGCGAGCATGCTGGACCGCCTCTCCACCGAGAACCGCTGCTACCGCGACTTCACCTGGGGCGCCCTGCGCGACGTGCTCCGCGAGATCATCGCGTGCTTCCCCGTGTACCGCACCTACGTGGACGCCCACGCCGGCGCCGTCTCCGATGACGACCGCCGGTACGTGGACCAGGCGATCCGCGCCGCAAAGCGCCGCAACCCGGACGTGAGCAGGTCGCTCTTCGAGTTCCTGCACGACGTGCTGCTCCTGCGCTGGCCGGACTCGCTGAGCCCCGAGGCGCGGGAGGACCACGCGCGCTTCGTGATGAAGTTCCAGCAGCTCACCGGCCCCGTGATGGCCAAGGGTGTGGAGGACACGACCTTTTACCTGTACAACCGCCTGATCTCGCTGAACGAGGTGGGCGGCGAGCCGGACCGCTTCGGCATCACCCCGTAC
>DASVVI010000101.1:0-3936 GCA_036386635.1 Longimicrobium sp. | reverse complement strand
CCCAGAAGAAGCCGTTGCGGTCGAAGAAGCGATGCACGGCCATCGACAGCGTGTGCCGCACGCGCGCCACCGCGCCGAACGTGTTGGTGCGCGGGCGGAGGTGCGCCACCGTGCGCAGGAACTCCATGGAGTGCGCCTTGGGCTGGATCGGGTACGTCTCCGGATCCTCCACCCACCCCAGCACCTCCACGCTCTCCGCGCGGACCTCCACGGGCTGCGGGCGGCCGGGCGTGGCCACGAGCTCGCCGCGAACGCTCACGGAGCACCCGGCGGTCAGACGCGTCACCTCGCCGGCGTAGTTGGCCAGGTCGCCCCCCGCCACCACCTGGATGGGTGCGAAGCACGACCCGTCGTGCACGTTGAGGAACGAGATCCCGGCCTTGGAATCGCGCCGGGTGCGGATCCATCCCTGCACGAGTACGGAAGTGCCGGGCTCCACCTTGCCCGCGAGCAGTTCGGCGATCGAGGTGCGTTGCATCGGTCTCAGGATGTGGTCGGACGCTGGTTTGTCTGGACGGCGTGAAGCATCGCTGCCAACTTACTCATTCCGGCGCGATCCTGCACGATCCCTTCGGCCACCTGGATGACTGACTCCGAGCTGGCGCAAGCGCTGCACGACGCCTGGCACTCCGACCGCGAGCACGTGGAGCGCATCGTCCTCGGCGCCGCGGTGATTGCCACTGCCCTCGAGCGCGGGGGCATGCGTGCCACACTCGTCGGCGGCGCGGCAATCGAATTCTACGCCCCTCTCGCCTACGCGACCACGGATCTCGACTTCGTAGTGGAGGGCCGCACCCGCGACGAGATCAACGCGACGCTCACCGCGCTTGGGATGCGTCGGCAAGGACGCCATTGGGTGCTGGACGACCTGTACGTGGAGGTGCCGGGCAGTTACTTCGGAGAGGTCGCTGACTCGTTCGAAGTCGGACCTTTCACGTTGCGCGTGATCCGCAGGGAGTACGTTTTGGCGGACCGCATCATCGGTTACCGCTGGTGGAAGTACGCAGGTTACGCGGTTCAGGCGATCAACATGATGCTCACGTTCGGCGGCACCATCGACGACGCTTTGATGCGAGCGTATCTGCGCAAGGAAGGCGCGGAAGACACGTACGACTTGCTGCGCCAGTTTGCAGCGTCTGGTTCCGTGGCAGAGCCAGAGAGCCTCGAGGCTTTGTGGCGCGAGCACTACCGCTGAGGCGGAGGAATGCGATGAACATCGACGACATCGACCTGTCCGAGTTCCGCGAAATGTGGGCGCGCAGCCGCGAGGCGACCGCCGCTTTCCGCGCGCGCACGAACCCGGTCGGCATGACCCGCCCACCCCGCGATCCCGACGAGCGCGCGTTCCTGGAGGAGCGCGGGCTGCTGGGGCCGTTCATCGAGGTGGAGCGGCCGGGGTGGCGCGAATACATGGAGCGGAAGTACACGCGACCCGCCGGAGAGGAATCGAGCGATCAGCAGGATCCGGACGACGGCGCGGCGCCCGCGTGACGAGTCCGCGAAGGCGGACTTCGCGCGTTTCCAGCCGCGAATTCATTCGCATTGGTGCGGATCCGCCACGAATGGCGGGTTTGTGGGACGAATTCGGTGCGGGTCGCAGGGTTACGGCGAATGGTTGGGCACGGGCAGCCACATGGGGCGGCCCCTACGAGATTTGTGCGCGATGGCAGGGATTGGGGCGGCGGAAAGGGTGGGCAGACACGTGGGTCTGCCCCTACGGAGAATCGGTGTGATCAGCGGGCGACTGAGCGGCGGCGGGCACGGGCGCGATAAATCGCGCCCCTACGGTGTGGTGCGGGTCGGGATCTCGCCCGCGAGTCCGCGAAGGCGGACTTTGTGCTGTTGTTGCAGCGAGTTTACTCGCCCGGCGGCCCCAGGTTCCGGTACACCGCCGGCGCAGTCGGGCACAGCTCGGCGAGGGCGCAGCGTTCGCAGTAGGGGCGGCGGGCGGTGCAGATGGCGCGGCCGTGGTCGATGGTCAGGTGCGTGAAGAGGACGCGCTCCTCCGGCGGGACGAGGGGCATCAGGTCCTGCTCGATCTTCTCCGGGTCCGCCTCACGCGTCAGGCCCCAACGGTAGGCGATGCGCTTGACGTGCGTGTCCACCACGAGGCCCTCCGCGATCCCGAAGCCGACGCCGAGGAGCACGTTCGCCGTCTTGCGCCCCACGCCGGGGAGCTGCGTGAGGGCGTCCATGTCGACGGGTACTTCGCCGCCGTGGCGTTCCACGAGCGCGCGGCCGAGGCCGATCACGGAGCGCGCCTTGTTGCGAAAGAAGCCGAGCGTGGCCACGTAACGCTCCATCTCCTCCTGCGACGCGGCGGCGAAGTCGGCGGCGGTGCGGTAGCGGGCAAAGAGCGCCGGGGTGGCACGGTTCACCGCCGCGTCCGTCGTCTGCGCGGAGAGGACGGTGGCGACCAGGAGCTGGAGCGGGTTCTCGTGGGTCAGCGAGCACTTGCTGTCGGGGTACATCCCCTTGAGCCGCTCGATGATGGCCAGCGTGCGCTCACGTTTTGCGCGCTTGCTTTCTCTGGGCAAAGTAGTCTTCCACCTCTTTGAGTTCCCACGTGTTCAGGACGCCGCGCGCGGGGAGCCACGCCTTGCGCGCGACGTTCACTCCCCACGCCACGTTGTCCAGCCCCGCCACCGAGTGAGCGTCCGGGTTGATGGGGACGAGTACGCCGCGCTCGGCCGCGTAGCGCGCGTGGCGCCAGTCGACGTCGAGCCGGCGCGGATCGGCGTTGATCTCCACCGCCACGCCGTTCTCGGCCGCGGCGTCGATCACCG
Source organism: Longimicrobium sp. (assembly GCA_036386635.1). Lineage (GTDB taxonomy): Bacteria > Gemmatimonadota > Gemmatimonadetes > Longimicrobiales > Longimicrobiaceae > Longimicrobium. Next base: position 1,150 of record DASVVI010000101.1, on the reverse strand, counting down.
CGCGCACGTCCACCGGATACCCGCTGCGGCCCAGGAGGAGCCGCCCCGTGGCGTGCCCCAGGATGGTGAGGCGCGGGTTCTGGACCGCGCGGATCAGCCGGTCCGTCTGCGTGCGCTCGCTCTGCTGGAAGGCGCTGTGGATGGAGCCCACCACGTAGTCGAAGCTCGCCAGCGTCGCGTCTGGGAAGTCCAGCGTGCCGTCGGCAAGGATGTCCGCCTCGGTGCCTTTGAAGAGGCGGAAGCTCCCCTTCCCCACGTCGCGGTTCCAGGCGTCGATCTCGCGGTTCTGCTTCTTCACGGCGGCCGGAGTGAGCCCGCCCGCGTACGAGGCGAGCTGGCTGTGGTCCGCGATCCCCAGGTAGTGCCAGCCGCGCGCGCGGGCCCCCTCCGCCATCTCCGCAAGCGTCGCCCTGCCATCCGAGTAGGTGGTGTGGCAGTGGAAGGTGCCGCGCAGGTCCGCCAGCTCCACGAGCCGCGGCAGCGTTCCGGCCGCGGCGGCCTCCACCTCGCCCCACCCCTCGCGCAGCTCCGGCGGGATCCAGGCGAGCCCCAGCGCCTCGTACAGCGCCTCCTCCGTGGGCGTGGCGACGCCGCCGAGCCCGTGCGGCCCCAGTGTCAGGCCACGCTCGCGTGCGCGCTCCGCCAGCTCCGCCACGTGCGCCTCGCTCCCCGTCCACACCGCCAGCGCCGCGCCGAAGCGGTCGGCGGAGACGCAGGCGAGGCTCGCCGCGAAGCCGTCGCTGAAGCGCACTTCGGCACGGCCCGCGCGCTCGCCGCCGCCCGCGGTGTGCTCGCCCAGCGTGCGGAAGGCGGCCAGCGTCTCCTCCGCGCGGTCGGTGGCGGCGACGATGTCGATGGAGGAGACGACCTCCATCCGCCGCCGCAGAGGGCCGGCGAGCTCGGCGGCGGAGACGCCGGGGAGGGTGCGGACGTGCTCCACCAGACGCTCCGCCACGTCCAGCGCGTGCACGATGCGCCGCTTGCCACGCATGTCGCGCACGGAGGCGACGCCCTCGAGGATCGACGTCACCGTCTTTGGGCCGAAGCCAGCGAGGGTCCCGATGCGGCCGGCGCGCGCGGCTTCTTCCAGCGAATCGAGCGAGTCGATCCCAAGCTCGGCGTACAGGGTGCGGATGCGCTTGGCGCCGAG
>DASVVI010000100.1:0-5900 GCA_036386635.1 Longimicrobium sp. | reverse complement strand
GTATGTGCAGTGTGAGTAAGTCGTTGCGTTGCTATCAACCGGTTCCACATACTGGGTGAGGCGGCGAAGGTCGTCTACAAGTAACCCGAAGCTCGCCATGTACGCGGGCGCCAATCCATCGAATGGTGCGGGATCGAATCCTAGTTGCACTGTCACTCCGTGTTTAAGTGAGTAAGTCCAGGGTCGGGCCTGTCAAGTAGGGGTTACAGGGTGACGCGAACCTGCGCTCGGCCCAGTTGAGGAGGAACGCCTGTTCTCGAAGGACCCGAGTTGATGCGACGTATCGGAAGCTCCTCGCTTGCGACCCGCAACGGCACTGTGGCTACGCGCACGCAGCGGCAGGGGGTCCCGGGTGACCCGGCGGGAGGCGCGGGCCCAAAAGCGGCGGCGCAGGTAAAGGGCAGCCGTCCAGCGGCAAGGGCAGTTCAAGAAACAGAAACCCGCACCGGCCAAAATACTATGGCACAGTGCGGGATCCTGCTGAATGGGCCGGGTGGGACTCGAACCCACGACCTAGCGATTAAAAGTCGCGTGCTCTACCAACTGAGCTACCAGCCCGCAAGCGGGGCAATATAACGCGATGCGGGCGGTGCCTCAACCGGCGGCGCCCGCGCGCGTCTTACCGCTTGATGATGCGCATGCCGTTGGGCGCCACACCGTTCGGTGGGGGCGGCTTGGGAGCGCTTCCCTGCCCCGCACCGGAGCGGCGGTCGGGCTGGCGCTCGGGGCCCTTTGGCCGCCCCTCGCCGTTGCGCATGCTGAGGGCGATGCGCTTGCGCGGCACGTCCACCGAGAGGACGCGCACGGTGACGCGGTCGCCGACGCGGGCGGCGGCGTTGGGGTCCTGCACGTAGCGGTCGGAGAGCTCGGAGACGTGCACGAGGCCGTCCTGGTGCACGCCCACGTCCACGAAGGCGCCGAACGCCACCACGTTGGTGACGGTGCCCTGCAGCGTCATCCCCTCGCGCAAATCCTCGATCTTTTGCACGTCGTCGCGGAAGGCGGGGGCCTCGAAGGCGTCGCGCGGGTCGCGGCCCGGCTTGCGCAGCTCAGCCAGGATGTCCTGCAGCGTCGGCAGGCCGACTCCTTCGCCCACGTACCGCTCCGGCTGGATGCGCGCGATGGCGCCCTCGTTCCCCACCAGCTCCTTCACCGCCACGCGCAGGTCGCCCGCCATGCGCTCCACCAGGGCGTAGCGCTCGGGGTGCACGGCCGACGCATCGAGCGGATGGTCGCCGCCGCGGACGCGCAGGAAGCCGGCCGCCTGCTCGAAGGTCTTGGGCCCAACGCCGGGGACCTTGAGGAGCTGCGACCGCGAGCGGAACGGCCCGGCTTCGTCGCGCTGCCTGGCGATGCGCTGCGCCGCCGTCGGGCCGATGCCGGCGACGTAGGAGAGGAGGGCGGGCGACGCGGTGTTGACCTCCACGCCCACGCGGTTCACGCAGCTTTCCACCGTCTCGTCCAGGCGGCGCTTGAGGCGGGTCTGCGACACGTCGTGCTGGTACTGGCCCACGCCGATCGACTTGGGATCGATCTTCACCAGCTCGGCAAGCGGGTCCTGCAGCCGCCGCGCGATGGAGACGGCGGAGCGGAGCGTCAGGTCGAGCTCCGGAAACTCCTCGCGCGCCACGTCGGACGCGGAGTAGACCGATGCGCCGGCCTCGTTGACCATCGCCACCACGGGACGCCGCTCGGCGGGGATGTCGCGCAGGGCCTCCCTGACCAGCTTGTCCGTCTCGCGGCTCGCGGTGCCGTTCCCGACCGCGACCAGCTCCACTGAGTGCTTTGCGGCGAGGCGGGCGATCTCCTGGCGAAAGCGGTCCTCCTGGTGCAGGTAGACGACGCCGGTGGCCAGCAGAGCCCCTGTGCGGCTGACGACGGCCAGCTTGCACCCCGTGCGGAAGCCGGGATCGACGCCCAGCACCGAGCGCTCGCCGGCCGGCGATGCCAGGAGCAGCGCCTCCAGGTTCTGCCCGAAGATGGCGATCGCCTCCTCGTCGGCGCGCGTCTTCAGCTCCATCCGCACCTCCACCTCGACCGAGGGGGCCAGGAGGCGGCGGTGCGCGTCCTCGACGGCGCGGCGAATCTGCTCGGGCGCGCGGTGGCCGGCGGCGAAGCGGCGCAGCAGCCCGGCGACGATCTCCTCGTCGGGCGCGACAATGCGTGCGGTGAGCACCTCCTCCGCCTCGCCGCGGCGGATGGCGAGGATGCGGTGGCTGGGGAGGAGGCGCACGGGCTGCGAGAAGTCGTAGTAGTCCTGGAACTTGCTCGCCTCGCCCTCCTTTCCGCGCGCAACCCTGCTCTCCATCACCCCTCGCTCGCGCACCAAGTCGCGCACGCGTGCCCGCGCCGCGGCGTCTTCGGCGATGCGCTCCGCCACGATATCGCGCGCCCCCGCCAGCGCATCGTCGGCGGTGGGTACGCCCCTTTCCGCATCCACGAACCGGGCGGCGGCGGAGGCGAGCTCCGCGTCCGAGGTGCGGCCGGCCCAGAGCAGCTCGGCCAGCGGCGCCAGCCCGCGCTCCGCGGCGATGATGGCGCGGGTGCGTCGCTTGGGCTTGAAGGGGAGGTAGAGGTCCTCGAGCGCCTGCTTGGTCTCCGCGCGCACGATGGCGGCGCGGAGCTCGGGGGTCAGCTTCCCCTGCTCGTCGATGGACTTGAGGATGGCGGCGCGGCGCTCGTCCAGCTCGGCCAGGTACTCGTGGCGGTCGCGGATGTCGCGGAGCTGCACCTCGTCCAGCTCGCCCGTGGCCTCCTTTCGGTAGCGCGCGACGAAGGGGATCGTGTTGCCGGCGAGGAGAAGCTCCAGCGCGGCGCGAACCTGTGGCACGCGCAGCCCGAGCTCCGTGGCGATGCGTTCGGCGTACAAAAGAAAGTGCGTGAGTGCGTTAGTGCGTGAGTGCGGAAAAACCCGAAGTGCCTGGTGCCTAGTGCCGAGTGCCTAGTGGAAAACGCACTGACGCACTCACGCACTAACGCACTTCTGTTCGCTTCACCGCCATGTGCGCCCCGATGGCGGCGGCGATGACCTGGAAGAGGACGGCGCCGGCGGCGGAGGCGGGGGGGACCTGCCAGTCGGAGGCGTTCAGCGTCTCGCCCGCGAGGAGGTTGGCGACGAACCAGACGGCGACCGAGAAGAGGCCGATGCCCACCGCGTGCAGGATGGGGGCGGCGCGGACGCGGATTCCGGTGAGATAGCCGCCGGCCAGGAAGCCCACGAAGACGGAGAGGAGCACCCAGGCGAGGCCGATCTCGCCGGTGCGCGGCACGATGCCCAGGGCGATGAGGCCGAAGAGGATGGCGGACATCACCGCCACCCCGATGAACCAGCCGAAGGCCACCCACGAAGGACGTACGTTCTGGAGGTGCTCGCTGTGCATGGCCCCGTTCAGGAAAGCGTTGGGTCGAAGTTGACGCGCACCGGCGCGAACGAGGTGCGGTGGTGCGGCGTGGGGCCCTGCCGCGCGAGCGCCGCCAGATGCTCGGCGGTGCCGTACCCCTTGTTGCGCTCCCACCCGTAGCCGGGGTAGCGCCGCGCCAGCCGGTCCATCAGCCGGTCGCGCGTGACCTTGGCCAGGATGGACGCGGCGGCGATGCAGTGCACGCAGCCGTCGCCCTGCACGATGGCGGTGTGCGTACCCACCCCCAGCTCCGGCACGGGGAGCCCGTCCACCAGCAGGTGGTCCGCGGGGACGGGGAGGCGCGCGATGGCCCGGCTCATCGCCAGCGCGGTCGCCCGGCGGATGTTGATGCGGTCGATCTCCCGCGCCGACGCCGCGCCGATCCCGAACGCCACGCAGCACTCCGTGATGCGCCCGATCAGCTCCAGCCGCGTCGCCGCCGTGAGCTGCTTGCTGTCCGTGACCCCCGGAATCCAGCACCCCTGCGGCAGGATCACGGCCGCGGCGACCACGGGCCCGGCGAGCGGCCCCCTCCCCACCTCGTCCACCCCCGCCACGAACGACAGCCCGCGCTCCCAGAGCCCGGTCTCGGTGGCGAGCAGCTTCCGCAGCCGGGCCGGCGAAGGACGGCGCGGGCGCTTCGTGGTTGGCACGCGATGAAGGAGGGTACAGGGTCCAGGGCACAGCCATCAACGGCAGGGACGATACACCCAACCGCCAGACCGCACAACCGCACCCGCCTCCACACACCCACACCCGTAGGGGCCGCCCCACGTGGCTGCCCGTGCCCCGCCGAAAACAAAAAACAGCCACCCGGCCGCCGAAGCGCCGGGTGGCTGTTCCCATTCCCCCGCGGTTCTTACTTCGCGCCGGGACGGGCCGTACGCCGCTCGCGGATGCGCGCCGCCTTGCCGCGCAGGTTGCGCAGGTAGTACAGCTTGGCGCGGCGAACGCGGCCCTGGCGCACCACCTCGATGCTCGCGAGCATCGGGGAGTGCAGCGGAAAGGTACGCTCCACGCCCACGCCGCCCGAGATCTTGCGGACCTTGAACGTCTCGTGCACGCCGCCATGCTTGCGCGCGATGCAGACGCCTTCGAACGCCTGGATGCGCTCCTTGTCGCCCTCGCGAACCCGCACGTTCACGCGCAGGGTGTCGCCGGGGCGGAACTGCGGAAGGCCCTCCCGCAGAAATTCCTTCTGGGTCTCCATGAACGGATGCATCGCTCGATCCTCGTGTTTGTTGAAGTGTGAGAGGTTGAGGGGACCGCGCACCGCGCGCGGCGTATGTCCCCAACGTCAACTCGTTCCCGGCCGCTCCAGCAGCTCGGGCCGCCGCTCGCGGGTGAGGCGCTCGGCCTCGCTCCGCCGCCACGCGGCGATGCGCGCGTGGTCCCCCGAAAGGAGCACCGGGGGCACCCCCATCCCGCGAAAATCCGCGGGGCGCGTGTACGAGGGGGGGCTCAGCCACCCGTCGTAGAACGAATCGGTGGAGGCGGACTCGTGGTCGCTGATGGCTCCGGGAAGGAGCCTGACCACCGCGTCCACCACCGCCAGCGCCGGGATCTCGCCCCCGGAGACGATGAAGTCTCCCAGGCAGACCTCCTCCGTCGCCAGCCCTTCCGCCACCCGCTGGTCCACGTCCTTGTAGTGGCCGCACAGCAGGGTGATCTCCGGCTCCAGCGACAGCCGCACGGCGTCCTCGTGCGTGAACCTCTTGCCTCGGGCCGACATCAGGAGGATCGCCCCCTCGGGACGGTCCCGCCCCTCCGGCGCCAGCGACTCCACGGCCTCGAAGAAGGGGGCCGGCTTCATCACCATCCCCGCCCCGCCGCCGAACGGCGCGTCGTCCACCGTCTGGTGGCGGTCGTGGGTGAAGTCGCGGAGCTGCACCAGCCTGTACTCCACCAGCCCCGCCGCCGCCGCCCGCGCCGGTATGCTCAGCCCCAGCGGCCCCCGGAAGAAGTCCGGGAAGAGGGTGACGACGTTGACGCGGAGCTTCACAGCTCCAGGAGCCCCGGCGGAGCGTTCAGCTCCAGCACCCGGGCCTCCACGTCGATGCGGCGCACCATCGCCTTCACGAAGGGGATGAGGAGCTCGCCCTTGCCGGGGCGGTCCACCGCCAGCAGGAAGCCGGAGGGCGCGTCGTACAGCTCGCGCACCGTCCCCACCGTCCCCTCGTCCGCCGCCACCGTCATGCCGACTAGCTGGTGGAGGAAGACCTCGTCCTCGTCCAGCGGCCGCGCCTCGCCGCGTGGGATCACCAGGGTGAGCCCCCGCAGCGCGTCCACGTCAGACTCACGCCCGTGCGGGTCGCGCGGGCCGATCTCGACCGCCTTCAGCAGCAGCCCGCCCTTGAAGGGCCTGGCCCGCTCGACGGTGAGCGAGCGGTCGATGGGGCGCCCGTCCGCGTCCGCCAGCCGCACCACGCGGCCGGTGGCGAAGACGTCCGTGGGATGGTCGGTCTCCACGCGGACGAACACTTCTCCCTTGATGCCATG
>DASVVI010000099.1:0-4151 GCA_036386635.1 Longimicrobium sp. | reverse complement strand
GCAGGTCTGCCCCTACGGCATCGGTTTGGAACGCGGGCGGCGGGGCGGGGGCGGGCACGGGCGCGATGAATCGCGCCCCTACAGGTGCGGGGGGCGGGGATTTCGCCCCCGAGTCCGCGAAGGCGGACTTTGTGCTGTTGTTGCAGCGAGTTTACTCGCCGGGTACCACCCTACACCAGCGCCCCCACCTCCGCATCGAGGGCGGGGACGGGGGCGGGGCGGCCGAAGAGGTAGCCCTGCAGGAGGTCCACGCCCAGCTCCTCCATGACCGCCCACTCCGCCTCGGTCTCCACCCCCTCGGCCAGGACGAGGTGGCCGTTGTCGCGGCCCAGGCCGACCAGGGAGGCGCAGATGCCGCGGTGGGCGGGGCTCTCGACCGACTTCGTCACCAGCTCACGGTCGATCTTGATCATGTCGGGGGCCAGGTCGGCCAGCAGCGACAGGCCGCTGTAGCCGCTCCCCACATCGTCCAGCGCCACGCCGAAGCCCTTGGCGCGGTAGTGCGCCAGGATGCCGCGCAGGTGGTCGTGGTCCACGGTGCGCTCGCTCTCCACCACCTCGAAGGTGATCCGCTCCGGCGCGATGCCGCTCTCGCGGGCGGCGCGCACGGTGGTCGCCAGGCAGAACTCCGGGCGATAGATGGCGGTGGGGAGGAAGTTGATGAGGAAGCGGCAGTGCTCCGGCACGCTCAAGCGGCCGATGGCGCGCAGGTGCAGCTCGCGCACCACGCGGTCCAGCATGAAGGTGAGGTGCTCCTGGTGCGCCCACCCCAGCAGCGTGGGCGCCGGGATCAGCGACCCGTCCAGCCCCCTGCCGCGCATCAGGCACTCGTACCCCCACAGCTCCAGCGTGCGGGCGTGGAACACGGGCTGGAACCAGCTCTCGATGCGCTCCTCGTTGAGGACGGGCATCAGCTCCGAGCTGTCGGCGGAGACCAGGTCGCCCAGCGGCTCGGCGTGGATCAGGGCGGGGAGCTGCTGGTGGACGGGAACCTCCGGGCGCAGCCAGGCAGCCCGCACGGCGCGGAAGCGCGCGGGGTCCACGACGGTGCGGAGGAAGTTGGCCAGGTCGCTGATCCCCGACATCGGCCGCCCCTCGCCCACGTCCACCAGCGCGGCGCTCAGGGCGAGGTCGAACTCCCAGCCGTGCTCCTTCCCGAATTCTTCCAGCTCCGGGTACTCCTCGAAGCTGCGGACCAGGAGCGCGACGCGCCTCTGGTCCGTTCGGCACTCGCAGTGCACCGGGCCTACTCGCCGCGCGCGCCGGCGGGAGCCAGCCAGACCGGGAGGCGCGCCAGGAAGGAGCGGATGTCGAGCGGCTTCGCCACCCAGTCGTCGCACCCGGCGGCCAGCACGCGGTCGCGGGCGCCCTCCATGGCGGTGACGGCCACGATGGGGATGCGGGGGAAGTCCGGGTCGGAGCGCAGGGTGCGGGTCGCCTCCAGCCCGTCCATCCCCGGCATCATCATGTCCATCAGGATCAGGTCCGGGCGGATGGCGCGTGCTTCCGCCACCGCCTCGTACCCGTTCGCGGCCAGGTGCACGTGGTAGCCGAACGCCTCCAGCAGCGTGCAGAGCGCGTCGCGGCTGTCCTCGTGGTCTTCGGCGATCAGCACCGTAGCGCCGCCCCCGGGCGCGGGCAGCGCTCCCCGCAGGTGTGCCGAGAGCGAGTGCGAGCCGCGCGACGCGGTATGGAACGGCAACGGCTCCGAAGCAGCCGGGGAGAGTACAGCCATCGATGTTTGAGGGCGTCAACAGGGTGGAAAACGGTTGCGGCACGGTACCGAAACGCAAGGGATGTGCCCCCGCTTCACACAGCGTGGCTTGTGCCGCCCGGCCGATACGGGTACAATTTTGCGAACTTTCTTTACACCCCCTCCGTACAGATTCCATGCACCCGATGGTCCTCACGCGGCGCGTGCGCTTCTGCGCCGCGCACCGCTACCACCGCCCGGAGTGGAGCGACGAGCGCAACCGCGAGGTGTTCGGGCCGTGCAGCAACCCGCACGGGCACGGCCACAATTATCTGCTCGAGGTCTCCATAGAGGGTACCGTGGATCCCCTCACCGGGTTCACGGTGGACCTGGGCGCGCTGGACCGCGTGCTGCGCGAGGAGGTGGTGGAGCCGCTCGACCACCAGCACCTCAACCACGCCGTCCCGGAGTTCGCGCCCGGCGGGCTGATCCCCACCACCGAGAACATCCTCCTCCTCCTGTGGCGGCGGGTGGAAGGGCGTCTGGAGGGGGCACGGCTGGTGGCGATGCGGCTGCACGAGAACGACGACTTCTTCGTGGAGTACCGCGGCCCGCGCTGACCGGCGCCCAAAACGCAGAAAGCCGCCCGGTGGGCGGCTTTCTGCGTTTGCGCGGTCAGGATGGATGGGCGCTCAGGTGCACCCCGAATCGTGGGGAACGATCTCCCGTGCCGCGTTGATGGTGAACCAGCGAAGACCGTCGAGGGTGGGTTGGGCGCAGGCCAGGTAGGTGGCCCCGTCTCCGCTGTCGATCAGGAAGGTGTAGTACTTCGCGTTCGCAAAGGTGGCGGTGCCGCCCTCCAGTTCCGCGATGTCCGACGCGTACTCGTCGTTCTTCTGCTTGAAGCGCTCCTGGAGCGTGAAGAGCTGCTTCAGGATCGGCTGCGCCTCCGCTTCCTTGGCCGCCCTGGAGACGCTCCCGAACTTCGGGATCGCGATGGCGGCCAGAACCCCGATGATCACCACCACGATCATGAGCTCGATCAGGGTGAAGCCTTTTCGGCCGAGCCGGGCGGGATCGAACGAGGTCATGATGCGGTTCTCAGGCAGTGGGTGTGGAGCGGAGCGGACCGGCAGCCACCTCAGGGCGTGCTGCCGGACCGGGCGTCAGGTCAGCTGCGGATCAGGTGCAGGCGGTGGTGGTCGGACGCGCGTCCGTCGTCGAGCCGGCCTTGCTCTGCGTGATGTACATCGCCACGACGCCTGCCGCGGTGCCCTGCGCCGTCGGGGTGGCCTTGGCGCACATCGCCGTCGCGCTGCCCGAGAGGATCTCGAAGGTGAAGTACGTCGCGTTCGGGTTCTCGAAGCCGGGCAGGTTGGTCGCCATCGCGCCGGCGGCCGTGGTGCCGACGTAGGTGTCGTACTTCTGGAAGTTGCTCTGCTGCAGCGTGGCGATCTGCTTCAGCGTGGGCTCGGCCTCGGACTGCTTGGCGCTGCGGGACACGTTGGCGAACTTCGGGATGGCGATGGCGGCCAGGATGCCGATGATCACGACCACGATCATGAGCTCGATCAGGGTGAAGCCGTCGCGGTTGCGGAGGTTGCGCATGGTGTTGCTCCAGAGAGAGATGAGTGGGTTGGGCTACCGCAGCACTCCGTCGTGCTGTCGGCGTCCTCTAAGGCAACGCGCACGCCACTCGTGGCGCGAAATGCAAGTTGCTGTTCTGCAATGACTTACGAGAAATATAGGGCGGCGCCTTTGCGTTTTGGCACCGTGATCGTGCACGATTCCTTGCACCCTGCAAGAGCGGATGGAACGCCTGGCGCAGCTGGCACGGCGGGCGGCCTGGCACGGGGCCGGTACGCCGCCGCGCCGCGCCCTGCTGCTCACGACGGCACAAAGGCGCAGGTAGGGGCATGAAGGGCTCTGGGCAGGCACGGAGGGCTCTCGGGGGCTGCGCGGGAGATAGGGTGCGGCACGGTGTGCCCGCGGAACTCGCGGGCTCGTGCCACGCCGTCCAGGCCCCGCTTCCGGCACGACGCGCGCATGCCACACGGAAAAGCCCCCGCCCCGGACGTTCCGGGGCGGGGGCTTCACGGATCTTTTCGAGGCGCTTCGATCCTCCGAGGCGCTACGTCAGGTCAGACGTGGATCAGGTGCAGGCGGTGGTGGTCGGACGGGCATCCGTCGCCGCGCCGGCCTTGCTCTGCGTGATGTACATCGCCACGACGCCTGCCGCGGTGCCCTGCGCCGTCGGGGTGGCCTTGGCGCACATCGAGGTCGCGTTGCCCGAGAGGATCTCGAAGGTGAAGTACGTCGCGTTCGGGTCTTCGAAGCCGGTCAGGTTGGTCGCCATCGCGCCGGCGGCCGTGGTGCCGACGTAGGTGTCGTACTTCTGGAAGTTGCTCTGCTGCAGCGTGGCGATCTGCTTCAGCGTGGGCTCGGCCTCGGACTGCTT
>DASVVI010000098.1:0-9875 GCA_036386635.1 Longimicrobium sp. | reverse complement strand
TGAGTCCCGCCGTAGGTCGTCAAAAGAGGAACGGGCGGCGGGGGCGAACCCCGCCGCCCGTTCCTCTTTTCGTGTTTACCGGGCGTTGGCCAGTTCCAGCGTCCGCACCAGGCTCGCCGCGAACATGTCCGTGTCCGCGCTCGCGGGCGTTGCGGCGGTACCCGTGGCGCGAAGCTCCGTGCGGCGTCCGTTGCGGACCGCGTCGAGCACCGTCTCTGCGCTGATCATCACCTTGGCCTGGCGCAGCTCGGTCGCAAGGGCCAGCGCCTGTTCGGCCGCCTGCTCCGCGCGGTCCCACTCGCCCAGCGACGACGCGCCGTGCGCCATCTCCAGCATCGCGGAGGCAAGGACGGGGCGCACCTCCGGCTCCTTGGCCAGCCGGTTCACCTCCACCCACGCCTTGCGGAACACCTCCCGGTCGCCCACCCCGCCGGCGGCTCGCGCGATGTTCGCCACCGCGCTGACCCCGCGGTCGCGCTGCCCGATGACGTGCGGGCGCAGCGCCTCGAATACCTCCAGCGCCGGTGCGAAACGGCCCTGTTCCACCCAGAGGTACGCCACGTCGTGCGCGAGCAGCGGAAGGCGCTCGTGGTGCGGGCCATATGCCCGGAACGCTGCACGTGCGTATTCCTCCGCCTGCGCGTGCCGCCCCGTCTCGGTGGCGACCACGAACAGGTCGTGCGCAGCCATCCCCTGCAGCGCGGGCAGGCCCTTCCGCCGTGCGGCCCGGAGCGCCTTGATGTGCATGCGGTGCGCGACGGGGAAGCTGCCGCGCTTGATGGCCATGTTCCCCAGCGCGATGTAGGCGCGGGCGTAGGTCTCCCAGTCGCCCACCTGGCGGGAGATCATGATGGCGTGCCGGAACCAGGTCTCGGCGCGAGCCATCTCGGCCCGGTCGCGAGCCACCTGCCCCACCTTGAGCGCCAGGCCCGCGCTGCGCGGCATGGCGAGCGCGGCCGCCTGCGTGAAGGCGAGCGCCGTGGCCCCGTGCTGCTCCTCCTCCGCCCACTCACCGATCGCGGTGCACGCCGCGGCCACCGCGTCGCCGGGGGTGTCCTCGGGCGCGGCGAGCAGGCCGCCGATGACAGTGAGCGGCTCGGTGATCTCGTGCGGCAGGCGCGCGGCCGCCACCTCAGCCAGGCGCTTGCGGCTCGCCTCGGCCGAGAACAGGGTGGAGCGCTCGCCGGGCTCCGCCGTGGCCCAGAACATCACGTTGCGGTACGACTGCCAGAGAAGGACCCCCGCCTCGCTGCCGACTTCGCGCAGGATGTCCATCCCTTCCAGCGTCTCCGAACCGCGGATCAGGGGGGGCGGCGTCCGCCACCGGCGGGGCTCGCGCACGTTGGTCTTGGCGCGGGTGGCTCTCATTATACGGTCTCCTTGTGCCTTCATTGGGTGCTCGGTCTGTAAACTTTCCGTATACGATACGCATCGCGGCTCGCGTGCGCCAGATTTTTAGCACCCGAACCGTCGATATTCCCGACGACCCGGTTCAGAATCCGACGCGTGGTGTACACTGCGAGTCCGGGCGCACCACGATTGCACTTCTCTGGTGAGTCCTGACGGTTATCAGTACCCGCCAGCGTCTACACCGTTTCCTTCCCCCTCCGCCGCGAACGCCGCGGCGGTTCCTGGGCGTCCCTCAGGGGACAGGACGATCTGGCCGTCCCGCGCGTCCACCCGTGCGACGCCGCCGTGCTCCAGCATCCCGAAGAGGAGCTCGTCGCCTAGCGGACGGAGGATCCGCTCCTCGATCAGGCGGGCCAGCGGGCGGGCGCCGTTGGCGGGGTCCAGACCGTGCTCGGCCAGCCACGCCCGCGCCGCCGGAGTCAGCTCCAGCTCCACCCCGCGCGCGGCGAGCCGCGCGCCCACTTCCGCCACCATCCGCTCCACGATCCGCTCCATCACCTCCAGCCCCAGCGGCGCGAAGGCGATGCGGGCGTCCAGCCGGTTGCGGAACTCGGGAGAAAAGGTCCGCTCGAACGCCCGCGCGTCGTCGTTGGGGGCCGCGCCGGCGCCGGCGAAGCCGGGGCGGCGGCGCGAGAGCTCTTCCGCCCCGACGTTGCTGGTCATCACCAGCACCACGTTCCTGAAATCGGCCTGCTTTCCGTTGTTGTCGGTCAGGCGGCCGTAGTCCATCACCTGAAGCAGGAGGTTGAAGACGTCCGGGTGCGCCTTCTCCACCTCGTCCAGCAGCACCACCGCGTGTGGGGTGCGCCGCACCGCCTCGGTGAGCAGCCCCGCCTGGTCGAACCCCACGTACCCCGGCGGCGCGCCGATCAGCCGTGATACCGTGTGGCGCTCCATGTACTCGCTCATGTCGAAGCGGATCAGCTCGATCCCCATCACCTCGGCGAGGGAGCGGGCCACTTCCGTCTTGCCGACGCCGGTGGGGCCGGTGAAGAGGAAGGAGCCGATCGGCTTGCGCGGGTCGCGGAGCCCGGCGCGCGACAGCTTGATGGCCGCGGCGAGCTGCCCGATCGCGCTGTCCTGCCCGAAGACGCGCGCCTTGAGCTCGGATTCGAGCGTGCGCAGCCGCTCGCGGTCGCTGCCGGCGACGGTGCGGGGCGGGATCTGCGCCATGGTGGCCAGGATGCGCTCCACGGTTTCGGCGTCCACGCCTGCCGGCTCGGTGCTGCCTTCGGGGGCGGCGAGCCTGGCTTCGGCGCCCGCCTCGTCCATCAGGTCGATGGCCTTGTCCGGCAGGCGGCGGTCGTGGAGGTAGCGGGCGCTCAGCTCGGCGGCGGCGCGCAGGGCGGCGTCGGCGTAGCGAACGTTGTGGAACTCCTCGTAACGCCCCCGCAGCCCTTCCAGGATGCGGACCGTGTCTTCGGTGCCGGGCTCCGGGACGTCAACCTTTTGGAAGCGGCGGGCGAGGGCCCGGTCCCGCTCGAAGTGCGTCCTCAGCTCCTCGTGCGTGGTGGAGCCGATGCAGCGCAGGCCGGCGGCGAGCGCGGGCTTGAGGAGGTTCGATGCGTCCATGCTCCCGCCGCTGGTGCTTCCCGCGCCTACCAGGGTGTGGATCTCGTCCACGAAGAGGATGGCGCCGGGGCGGGCTTCCAGCTCCTTGAGCACCGCTTTCAACCGTTCCTCAAAGTCGCCGCGGTAGCGGGTGCCGGCCAGCAGCGCCCCCATGTCCAGCGCAAAGATCTCGGCACCGCGCAGCGGGGCGGGGACTTCGCCGCGGTGGATGCGGAGCGCCAGTCCCTCTGCCAGCGCCGTCTTCCCGACGCCGGGGTCGCCGACGAAGAGCGGGTTGTTCTTGCGGCGGCGGGCAAGCACGTGGATGGCGCGTCCCAGCTCGCGTTCGCGGCCGATCAGCGGATCGACCCGGCCCTCTGCCGCCTGCCGGTTGAGGTTGACGGCGAAGCGGGCCAGCGCGTCGCCCTCGTCGTGGACATCCTCGTCTTCCTCGTGCGCCGGCCCCGCGGGGGCGGCTTCGGGGGAGGCGGAGGCGCGGCGCATCAGCTCCATGCGGTCCGCGCCGGCTTCCTGGAGAAAGTGAGCGGCGAAGGAGTCTTCCTCGTCCCACATGGCGACCAGCACGTGGGCGCCGGTCACCTCTTCGCGGCCCGAGCGCAGGGCCTGGAGCGCAGCCTGCTGCACCGCACGGCGGAAACCGAGCGTCGGCGTGCTGTTGTCGACCGGCACGCCGGTGCCGCTGTGGACTTCCTCGTCCAGGAAGCGCTCCAGCCTGCGGCGGAGGCGGTCCGGGCGGGCACCGGCGGCTTCGACGGCGGAGGCGGTGGCGTCGTCGTGGAGGAGCGCGAAGAGCAGGTGCTCCAGCCCGGCGTATGCGTGCCCCCGGCGGGCCGCTTCCAGCACGGCCAGGTGGAGGCTTACCTCCAGCTCCGGGCGCAGCGCGGGGGTCGACACCGGCTACTCCGGCTCCACGCTCAGCAGCAGGGGATAGCCCTGCGCCTTCGCTTCGGCGGCGACCCGCTCCACCCGCGTCTCCGCCTCGTCGCGCGTGTAGCTTCCCGCTACTCCGTGCCCCGCGTGGTGCACCTGCAGCATGATCTGCGTCGCCTCGGTCGTCGTCTTCTCGAAGAAGCGTACGAGTACCTCCACCACGAACTCCATGGAGGTGTAGTCGTCGTTGTGGAGGAGGACCCGGAAGAGGCGCGGGGTGCGCGTGGCGGGGCGCTCGCGAACCGCGATCCCTTCTTCACGCTCCGGCCGCACGGCGGGCCCGCGCTCCGGTGGCTTCTTCGGCTCGGTCATCTCTCGCGAATCGGCGGCTCTCCACTTCCCGGCGTGCACTTCCATCCCTGTTACATACCTGCAACGTCCGGACCGTACATTTCTGTGCTACGGTATCAGTGGGCGGAGTGGATTCATGGTGGGTGTGAAGGCTTGCTTTGGGGCGAGTGAACTCGCGGCAACAAAAGCACAAAGTCCGCCTGCGCGGACTCGCGGTCCGGGATCTTGGCGGGGGCACGGGTATTTGACTTCGCGACGATCGTTGCAGATCGCAACGCGGCGCCGTGGGGTCTACCGTTCGCCGTGGGGGCGGTCGCCGTTCCCCGCCACTCCCAGGCCCCCGGAGTCGGTGACGAACGCCGCTTCGGGCATGCGCTCCAGCAGGCCGATGCGCGCGCTCAGGTCGCGCAGGCGGTCGCTGGCGTCGCGGATCTGCTGGACGGAGCGGGCGAGCTCGGGCTGGCCGTCGGCGGCGCCTGAGGCTTCCATCAGGTGCACGGTCCCCGCGACGACGGCGAGCGGGTTGTTGAGCTCGTGCCGCACCGCGCGGATCAGCGCCGCCACGGGGACGGTGGTCGGCTCGCGCTGCACCTCCTCCGTCTCGGCCAGGAGCGCGGCGAGCACGCCCGGCTCGGCGGCGTCGGGAAAGGTGTCCAGGCGCAGGCGCTTGACGCGGCCGCCGGCCACCGTCGCGGAGATCTGGAGCCGCGAGACGCCGCCGGCCGAAGCCAGGGCCCGCACCACGCGGTCGCGGTCGCCGGCGGCTACCTGCTGCGCCCATGATTCGACGGTGGCGCCCCACTCCTGGCCGGGGAGGCCGGCCAGCGTCTCGACGCCGGCGCCCCAGTGAATGCGGCCGGTCGCCAGCTCCACGCGGAGGAGGGCGAGCCCGCTGCCGGCGGCGACGGCGTCGTAGGTGCGGCGCCATGCGGCGGTCTCGCGGTCGCGGCGCCAGGCGTCCACGGGCACGCGGCGGGCGCGAGCCTCCGCGAAGGCGAGCGCGCCGGCCAGCGCGGAGCCCGCGAACTCCGTCACCAGGGCCAGCGTGGCGCGGTCGTCTTCGCTGAAGGGACGCGCGCCGGCCGGGCGGAGCACCAGCAGCACGCCCACGGCGCCCGAGGGGGCGGGGAGCGCCGCGGCCAGCGCGGGGCCGGCGCCCAGCTCCTGCTCGCCGGGGTATGCGTGCGGCTCGTGCGACAGGTCCGCCGACTCCAGCATCATCCCGGAGCGCAGCGCCGTGCCGCAGAAGCTTTCTTCGCTGGGGAGGAGCTCGCCCTCGAAGGAGGCGAGGAAGCCCGATCCGACGCGGAATGCCAGCAGCCCGCCGGGCACGGCGGTCACCGTGGTGGCGGATGCGTGGAGGAGCGCGCCGATTTCGTCCGCGAAGGTGCGGAGGAGACGGGCGAGCTCAGCAGGGCGTGCGACGCACTCCGAGATCCGGTGGAGGACCGCCAGGACGCGCTCCGATGGAGCGCCCGCGGGTATGGAGAACGCATCCGTCCCCGCGGGGACGGGGGAGGATGCCGCTCCCCGGGTGGGGATGGGCATGATTTCGCGGTGTTCACGTTCGGCGGCTGGCCTATCTCCCGGAGGGGGAGACACCCGGCTCTGCGACCCCGCCTCGCGGCGGGTGAGCTATTGTCGTGTGAAACCTATGTGCAAACTATAGGCTCGCCGCCCCCGATCGCGCAAGCTTTACGTGTGCGCCCACCCTTTCCAGCAGCACGCGCACGTATCGCGTCTCCGCCGGCGCGGGGAGCCCGGCGTCCAGCGCGGAGCGGAATGCGGCCACCACGTCGGGGTCGAACTGGCTGCCGGAGCACCGCTCCAGCTCGTTGCGCGCCTCGTCGCTGGCTCGCGCGCCGCGATAGGGGCGGGTAGTGACCATGGCGTCGAATGCGTCCACCACGGCCAGCACGCGCCCCGCCAGCGAGATCTCCGAGCCCGCCAGCCCGAACGGGTAGCCGCGCCCGTCCCAGCGCTCGTGGTGGTGCAGCACTCCCGGCGCCGCGGAGCGGAGGAAGGCGCTGCGCTCCACGATGGCGGCGCCGATCAGCGGGTGGCGCCGCATCACCGACGTCTCCTCCTCGGTCAGCACCCCCGGCTTGCGCAGGATGTGGTCCGGCACGCCGATCTTGCCGATGTCGTGCAGGAGGCCGCAGACCACGAGGTCGCGCAGCTCGTCCTCGCCCAGCCCAAGCGCGGAGCCGGCGGCCACGGCGTAGACGGTGACGCGCTCCAGGTGGCCCCCCGTGTACGCATCGCGCGCCTCCACGGCATTGGCGATGGTGAGGAGGCCGTCCAGGAAGAGGTTCTCCAGCTGCTGCGCCTGCTCGGCGACGCGCGCCTCCAGGCCGCGCTGGTAGGCGCGGTTCTCCAGCAGCAGGCGCCGGTGCTCCAGCGCGCGCCGGGCGGAGAGGACCACCTCGTCCACGTTGAACGGCTTCAGCAGGTAGTCGTCGGCCTGCAGGCGCAACGCTTCGACGGCCTGCTCCATCGTCCCCGCGCCGGTGAGGAGGAGGAAGGCGGCGGTGTCGTCCAGCGCCTTGACGCGGCGCAGCAGCTCCAGCCCGTCCATCTCCGGCATCATCAGGTCGGCCAGGACGATGTCCGCGCCCTCCGCGATGAAGTGCTCCAGCGCGACGCGGCCGTTCTCGGCTGTGGAGATGACGAAGTCGCCGCCCGCGAAGATGTCGGCGAGGACGCGGCGGATGCCGGGCTCGTCGTCCACGATCAGCAGACGGGGCGGGCCGGCCGGCGGGGGAAACAGCTCCAGCGGCATTTCTTGAAGGAGCGGGGGAGAGGGGGGGTGCGCTGGCGAATGTAGCACACGCGCCAGCGCCCACCAAGTGTTTTCGTCCGGAGCATCAGTCGCCCCAGGCGCGCTACGGCAGAAGCCCTTCGCGCAGCCCCGTGAAGCCGAGCACCAGCAGCGCGATGATCACCACCCAGATGCAGGCGTAGAGCACCGCCACGATGCGCCTCTGCTCCAGGATCTTGGGGAAGAGGATCGGCTTGCCGGCGAACTTGCCGCGCGGCTTGTTGGGGAAGAAGAAGGTCTTGTACGTCTCGATGGTGGCCACCGAGTACCCGGCGCCCGCCACCGCGATGTAGATCCAGTTCGTGGTGAAGAACGACATGATGATGGCCCAGGTGAGCGCCACCATGGGGCTGCGAAAGAACTTGAAGGTCTCGAAGCCTTCTACCGGCGCGTCCTTCCACGCCCCGCCGAACGCCGTCAGCCATCCGCCGATGGAGCCCACGGTGATGAGCACCAGCCAGGGGTTGGCGTCGGGATGCGTCTTCATCAGCCAGTTGGCGAGGTACAGCAGCACTGCCAGCAGCACCAGGATGGCGGCGAAGACGGACCAGCGCACCGCGCGGCTCTGGATGGGCTTCCCCATGACGCCGAACTGCATGGGGATGAAGTACTTGGACTGGTCTTCCTCGCGCAGGAAGCTCTTCCACAGCTCTAGCGTGAGCCGCTCGGACGCGTAGACCAGGCCGAAGAAGACGGAGAGATGGCTGGGCAGGATCAGGTTCAGCTCGACGATCAGCGCCAGGATGACCGCCGCGACCGTCGCCACGATGATGCTGCGCGAGTACTTGGGGAATGTGAAGCCCTCGTGCGGGGCATCCTTGTACATCCCCCAGGACGAGGTGTGCGCGCCCGCGAGGAGCCCGATGAGAACGGCAGGTACCAGTGTGTTCATTGGATTGGAAAAGTGGGTCAGCGGTCCATGGAGGCGTACACGGACTCGAGCAGCTCCATGTCGCGCCGCGCGGCGTCGAAGGTGAAGCGCGGCTCGCGGTTCTCGCGCAGGGCGGGGATGAAGTCCCGCCACATGGCGGCGTAGCCCGGGATGTCGGCGAGCCCGGGGACGGCTACGCGGCGGCGGCGTCCGCGCACGGCCAGAAAGACGCCGTTGGTCTCGAAGGTGGCCGTCCCCTCGGTGCCGTACAGCGCGGAAAGGCGCAGCCCCTTGAGCGGCGAGCCGATCTCCCACGAGTAGGCCAGCGTCCCCACCGCGCCGCCCTCGTACTCGAAGACGGCGAGGGTGGTGAGGTCGGGCTCGCCGGTGTTGCCGCCGGGGCGGTAGCCGGTGGCGCGGCGCACCGGGAGCCCCAGGTTGGCCATGAAGTTGATCCAGTGGATCCCGCCCTCGAAGAGCGCGCCGCCGCCCGCCAGCGACATGTCGCCGCGCCAGTTGGCGACCGTCTGCTCCTTGAGCGCGTTGATGGTCAGCAGCCGCGGCTCGCCCACGTCGCCGCGCTCGATGACGCCGCGCAGCGCCTCGGCCATCGGCTTGTAGAAGTAGTTCTCCGCCACCATCACCCGCCGCCCCGCCGCATCGCGCGCGGTACGAGCCGTGTCGAAGTCTGAGGCGTGCAGAAAGGGCGGCTTCTCGACCACGACGTGCTTCCCCGCGGCGAGGGCGGCCAGCGTCAGCTCCAGGTGCGACGTCGGCGGCGTGGCGACCACGACGACCTCCACGCGCGGGTCGGCGATGGCGGCTTCGTACGAGCCGAACGCGCCCGCTCCCCCCGCCTTGCGCGCGTACTCCTCCGCCTTGGCCAGCTTGCGCGAGGCGTAGAAGAGGCTGACCCCCTCCATCCCCTTGAGCCGCTTGGTGTGGATGCGCGTGGCGAAGCCGCATCCCAGGAAGGCGATCCCGGTCATCCGGCGGCCTCGGCGTGCGCGGGACTCGCATGCGCGGCCATCGTGCGCCCCACCCGCAGCGCGTTCGCGGCGATGGTGAGGCTCGGGTTCACGCCCGCGGAGGTGGGGAAGCAGCTTCCATCCGTCACGTACAGGTTCTCCAGGCCGCGGAAGCGGCAGTCGGGGTCGAGCGGGGCGGTGCGCTCGTCGTCGCCCATGCGCACGGTGCCCACGGCGTGCGAAAAGGTGCTCACCTTCCACGTCGCGGTTCCCCACGCGCCGGCGCGGCGCAGGATCTTCTTCGCGCGCCTGACCAGCGCGGCGCGGGCGGCCAGGTCGCGCGGCGAGTAGAGCGACGTGACGCTCATGCGCGGGAGCCCGAAGCGGTCGATGGCGGCTGGGTCGATGCGCACGCCATTCTCCGCCCTCGGCTGGTCCTCGGCGATGGAGAGGAGCCCCGTCATGTGCTCCACCAGCGGCTTCGCCATGCGCGCGATCGGCTTCGGCAGGCCGACTTCGAGCATGGCGGCGGGCGGACCCATCACCTGCTGCATGTTGCCGAGCTTACCACGCGGCGCGTCCTTGTCATCGACTCCAAAATAGAAGTCGTGGATGGCGAGCTGCTTGTGGTGCTCGATACCGGGATTCGGGTTGCGCGGAAAGACGCCGTACGTCATCGCGTTGCAGTGGCGCATCAGGTAGCGTCCCACCGCGTGCCCGGCCGGGTTCATCCGCTCGAGCCCCGACGCCAGCAGAAGGTGCGGCGTGGCGAGCGCCCCCGCGGCGACGACGAAGCTCTCCCCCCGCAGCACGAGCGGCTCCCCCGTGACGCGGTTGCGGCACTCCACGGCACCTATCCGGTCCCCTTCGGCCAGCAGGCGCACGGCCAGGGTGTCCGTGAAGAGCTGCATCCCACGGATCACCAGCTCGGGCACCATGCGCGTGGCGATGTCGTTCTTGGCCCCGATGGCGCAGGCGAAGGCGTCGCAGGTGGTGCAGCGCCGGCACCCCG
>DASVVI010000097.1:0-4973 GCA_036386635.1 Longimicrobium sp. | reverse complement strand
GTCGCCGCGGCGCTGGGCGGCGCGGCGGCCACGGTGGGCTCGGCGGGTACGCAGGGCGCGGCGGGGCCCCTCCAGGCCCAGGCCGATGCCGTGGTCCCCAACAAGAGCGAGTGGACCATCATGGCCTACTCGCTGGACCGCAACCAGACGCTGTTCGCCATCAACGCGGAGCAGCCCAAGGTGCCCGCGTCCAACAACAAGGTCTACTCCTCCATCTGGGCGCTGGGGGTGCTGGGGCCGGACTACCGCTTCCCCACCGACCTGCTGATCAACGGCAACATCCAGAACGGCGTGCTGCAGGGCGACGTGATCATCCGCGGCTCGGGCGACCCCGGCTTCGGCTATCCGTCGTACGAAAAGGACAACCTCGACCCGCTGCGCACCATGGCGCGGCGCCTCAAGGCGCTGGGGATCAACCAGGTGACCGGCAGCGTCATCGGCGACGCGACGATCCACGACCAGCAGAACTTCGGGCCCGCGTGGCCGCTGGACACGGGGATGGGCGCCGCCCACTACGCGCCCACGGTGAGCGGCCTCCCCTACCAGCGCAACATGCTGTGGGTGGAGCCGAACGGGCAGGGGCCGAACGGCTTCGTGCTGCACCCGGACGTGCCGGAGATCCCCGTCGTCTGGCAGAGCCGCGGCGGCCGCGGATACGCGGTGCGCAGGCCGGAGCAGGACACGGTGCGGCTGCGCGGCGGCATCGGGCGGCCGGGAACGCGCTTTCCGGTGGGCGCCTTCGAGCCGGCGCTGCTCGCCCCCGCCGCGCTGCGCCAGGCCATGCGCGAGGCGGGGATCCAGGTGAACGGCGCGGTCAAGCTGCAGCGCACGCCGCGCGGGGCGAAGCTGGCGCACCGCCACCTCTCGCTGACCCTCGCGGAGATGGTGCCGCAGCTCAACCAGCACTCGGACAACTTCTTCGCCGAGCACTTCTGGAAGGCGGCGGTGGCCAAGACGACGGGCCAGGGGAGCTACACGCGCGGCGGCCCGGCCTCGGCCAACTTCTTCCACCGCAACGCCGGAGTGCCGTACGGCCAGCTCTGGCAGGCGGACGGATCGGGGCTCTCGGCCAACAACCGCACCAGCGCCAACTCGATGGTGATGACGCTGAAGTTCGCGGACAGGGCGCCGTACTCGCGGGTGTTCCACGAGTCGCTGGCCGTGGCCGGCGACCCGGGCGGCACCATGAAGCGGATGTTCGTGGGCACCGCGGCCGCGGGGAACCTGCACGCCAAGACGGGCTACATCCGCCAGGTGCGCTCGCTCTCCGGCTACGTGAAGACGGCGAGCGGCGAGCGCGTGGCGTTCTCCTTCATCTACAACGGCCGCAACACCTCCGGGGCCCGCGGCGTGCAGGTGGCGCTGGGAAACCTGCTGGCGACGTATCGCAGGTAGCTGGTCTCAATCGCACTGTGGGGAACCGGGGTCCGGCGCGGGTTGGCCGGGCCTCAATCGTTTGCGCCCCGCACCGGCCGCGGGGTAGCTTGTGCGCCGCTTGCAGCGACACCCCGGCTACGAGGAGGCGGCATGGAGCAGACCGACCCGCGGTTCCCCATCGGCAAGTTCCGGCTGGAGGGCGAGGTCACGCCCGAGCGGCGGCGCGAGTGGATCGCGCGCATCGAGGCGGCGCCGGCACGCTTCCGCGCGGCGGTGTCGGCGCTGGGCCCCGAGCACCTGGACACGCCCTACCGCGACGGCGGGTGGACGGTGCGGCAGCTCGTGCACCACCTTCCGGACAGCCACATGAACGCGTACGTGCGCTTCAAGCTGGCCCTCACGGAAGACAACCCCGCTATCAAGACGTACGACGAGGCGCTCTGGGCGAACCTCACCGACACGCGCGACACGCCGCCGGAGGTGTCGCTGGCGCTGCTCGATGCGCTGCACCTGCGCTGGGTGACCCTCCTCAACTCGGTGCAGGATGCGGAGTGGAGCCGCACGCTCAAGCACCCGGAGTGGGGCGACATGCCGCTGACCTCCGTGCTGGCGCTGTACGCCTGGCACGGAGATCATCACACGGCGCACCTCACGGGTCTGCGCGAGCGGCTGGGGTGACCGCGGGATGAGCAACGTGCTGACGCTGGGATATTCGCCGTGCCCGAACGACACCTTCATCTTCGACGCCCTCGTGCATGGGCGAGTGGAGGTGGATGGGCTTCGCTTCGAGGAGCGACTGGAGGACGTGGAGACGCTGAACCGGCTGGCGGCGGAGGCGGCGCTCGACGTCACCAAGATCTCGTACGGTGCCATCCCGGGGCTGCTGCGCGACTACGTGCTCCTGCGCAGCGGCGGGGCATTGGGGCGCGGGTGCGGGCCGCTCGTCGTCGCGCGCCGCGAGATGGACGCGTCGGAGCTGGCAGGTGCGCGCATCGCCATCCCCGGGCGCAACACGACGGCCAACCTCCTCCTCCGCCTCTTCGCGCCCGACGCTGCGCCGGGGGTAGAGCGCGTGTACAGCGACATCATGCCCGCCGTCGCGCGCGGCGAGTTCGATGCGGGGCTCATCATCCACGAGTCGCGCTTCACCTACCCGCAGCACGGGCTGGTGCGCGTGGTGGACCTGGGCGAGTGGTGGGAAGCGACGACCGGGCTCCCGATCCCGCTCGGCGGCATCCTCGCGCGGCGAGCCCTGGGCGAGGACGTGATCCGCGCGGTGGAGGACGGCATCCGGCGCTCGGTGGAGTACGCGTTCGCCGATCCCGAGGCGTCGCGCCCGTACGTGCGTGCCCACGCGCAGGAGATGGACGATGTGGTGACGCAGCAGCACATCGACCTGTACGTGAACCGCTTCTCGGTCGATGTGGAGGAGGAGGGCGCGCGCGCCATCGAGGCCCTCTTCGCGCGCGCCCGCCAGGCGGGGGTGATCAACGCGGAGGTGCCGTCGCCGTTCGTCTGAGCGCACGGGTGGGCAGACACGAGGTTTCGGTGTACGCGTCGGGCACGGGCGCGATAAATCGCGCCCCTACGAGGTTGGGTGGGCGTCAAGCGAAGAGGCGCGGGGGAAAACTCCCCCGCGCCTCTCTGCGTCTCCGCGCCTCCACGTGAGCCCCGCCGTTCAGTCGTGCGAGCGGCGGATGGAGACGGGGCGGCCCTTGATGGCGGCGCGCGACATGGTGCGGATCACGTGGTCCGCGTGCTCCTCGGCCACCTCGACGAGGGTGAACTGGTCGGCGATCTCAATGGAGCCGATCCCCTCCGCCGGGATCTTGGCCTCGCCGACGATGGCGCCCACGATGTCGCCCGGGCGGATGCCGCGGCGGCGGCCCACGCCGATGAAGAGGCGCGTCATGTCCGCGCGCGGACGGCGGCCGCGCGGGGGGCCGTCACGGCCCGGACCGTCGAAGCTGTCGCGCCGGCCGCGGGGGCCGCGGGTGTCGTCGTGCGGGCGCTGGGGGCGGTTCTCCCACTGCGGGATCTCCACCTCGTTCTCCGGCTCCTCGCCGCGCGTGGCATCGGCCGCCAGCTTGGCCGCGGCTGCCGCGATGTCCAGCGGATCGTAGCCGTCATCCGCAAGCGACGCCGCGATCTCGCGGTAGCCGTCGAACTCGTCCTCCTCGATCGTCTCGCGGATGGCGGAGCGGAGCAGCTCCACGCGCCGCGCGCGCAGGTCCGCGACGGTGGGGACGCGGGCGACCTCGATGGGCCGGCCCACCACCCGCTCGATACCGCGCAGCAGCCCCTGCTCGCGCGGCTGCACCAGGGTGATGGCCGTGCCCTCGCGCCCGGCACGGCCCGTGCGCCCGATGCGGTGGACGTACACCTCGGGGGTCTGCGGGATGTCGTAGTTGATGACGTGGCTCACGTGCTCCACGTCCAGACCGCGCGCCGCCACGTCGGTGGCGATCAGCAGGTCGGCGGTGCCCTCGCGGAAGCGCTTCATCACGCGGTCGCGCTGCGCCTGGTTGAGGCCGCCGTGCAGCGCCTCCGGCCGGTAGCCGCGGACGGAGAGCGCCTCGTTCAGCTCGTCCACTTCGTTGCGGGTGCGGCAGAAGAGGATGGCGGAGGTGGGCGCCTCAAGGTCGAGCACGCGGGCCAGCGCTTCCAGCTTGTACGGGCGCGGCACCACGTACGCCGCCTGCCTCACCAGCGGCGTCTCCAGCTTCGGCGCGCGCACGGTCACGCGCAGCGGGTCGGTCATGTGCCGCGCGGCGAGCTGCGCGATGCGGGGCGGGAAGGTGGCGGAGAAGAGCGCCGTCTGCCGTCCCTCCGGGGTCTCGGTGAGGATCGTCTCGATGTCCTCGATGAACCCCATGTCCAGCATCTCGTCCGCCTCGTCCAGCACCACGTATCCGACGGCGGAAAGGTCCAGCGAGCCGCGGCGGATGTGGTCCAGGATGCGCCCCGGCGTGCCCACCACGACGTTGACGCCGCGGCGCAGCTCGCGGAGCTGGCGGTCGATGGGCTGGCCGCCGTACACGGCCAGCACGCTCACGCCGCGCTTGGCGCCGTAGCGGTGCGTGGCCTCGGCGACCTGCACGGCCAGCTCGCGCGTGGGCGCCAGAACCAGCGCCTGCACTCCGCGCAGATTCGCGTCGATGCGCTGCACCAGAGGCAGCGCGAACGCGGCGGTCTTGCCGGTGCCGGTGGCGGCCTGCCCCAGCACGTCCCGACCGGCCAGGAGGGTCGGGATCGCCTCCACCTGGATGGGGGTGGGCTCTTCGTATCCTAATGCTTCAAGCGTCGCCAGCACGTCGGGCTCCAGCCCGAGCTCGGTGAAGAGCGGTGCGGCGGGCGCTTCGGTGTTCGTTTCGGTCAACGGGTACTCTCCTGCGATCGGCGGTTTGGTTCACAATCCTGCAATCTCGCGGAAAGGGCAGGGCAGCGGAAGTGCGTGAGTGCGTGAGTGCGTGAGTGCGTGAGTGCGTGAGTGCGTGAGTGCGTGAGTGCGTGAGTGCGTGAGTGCGTGAGTGCGTGAGTGCGTGGGTGCGTGAGTGCGTGAGTGCGTGAGTGCGTGAGTGCGTGAGTGCGTGAGT
>DASVVI010000096.1:0-3477 GCA_036386635.1 Longimicrobium sp. | reverse complement strand
AGGAGAGGGCTGCGCCCTCACGTTATCGAGAGAGGGGGCCCGTTCGCACCGATCCCGTAGGGGCGCGATTTATCGCGCCCGTGCCCGCCGCCGCTCCGCCCCCTGCGGCCCTCCCCAAAACCCGTAGGGGCAGACCTGCGTGTCTGCCCGCCCTTGCCCCCGCCCCGACGTCCGCCTGATACACCAACCCTCGTAGGGGCGGCCCCATGTGGCCGCCCATGCCCTCCGCCGTCCCGCCGCCCGTGCCCTCCGCCGCTACCCCCTGCGGTTCTTCCACGGCTCGTCGCGCTGCGGCACCGGCGTGGGCGGCGGGGCATCGCGCTGCAGGCGCACGCGGTCGTCGCCCAGGGTGGCGCGCAGGGCCGCGAGCAGCTCGTCGCGCGGGCTCACGCGCAGAGTGCGGGAGCGGAGGCGCGCGGCCTCCTCCTCGGCGCTCTTCCACAGCACCGTCACGGGGCCGGGGCCCGCGTGCTCGGCCAGGATGCGCTTCGCCTCGTCGACCGCCGCGGCATCCGGCCCGCCCGCGCTCAGCTCGATGCACACGCCCACCTCACCGCTCTCGCGCACCCCGTCCAGCGGGATGGCGCCGTCCAGGAAGAGGGGCGGATCCTCGTCGTCGCGCTCGCGGTTGCTCACCGCGCCGCGGATGACGACGGCGGCGTCCTGCAGCAGCACGCTCTTGTATTTAGCCCACGACTCGCCGAACGCAAGGACCGTGGCGGTACCGTGGAAGTCCTCCACCGTGATCCGCCCCCACTCCGAGCCGTCCGATTTCTTGATCTGGCGGGCCGCCTCGGTCACCACGCACGCAAGCTCCACCTTCATGTCGCGCATGGACTTGAGGCTCGCCGTCGTGACGCCGCGGCTCTCGAAGAGCGCCACGTCCTCGCGGTAGCGATTCAGCGGGTGGCCGGAGATGAAAAACCCGAGGATCTCCTTCTCCTTCGTCAGCCGCTCCGTCTCCGTCCACTTCTCCATGATCGGGAGCACCGGAGTCTGCACCAGCGTCGCCGTGCTTCCTTCCCCGCCGCCCATCAGCACGTCGAAGAGGTTGTCCTGCGCGCTTTCCCGCTCCTTCTGGATCATCTGCGCGGTTGCGAAGCACGCATCCAGGCCGCCGAGAAGCTGGTTTCGCCCCGCTCCCGGGCCCTCGAAGCCGTCCAGCGCGCCGGCGCAGATCAGCGCCTCCAGCACGCGCTTGTTGCATAGCCGGAGGTCGATGCGGCAGAGCAGGTCGAACATCGACTTGAACGGCCCCTCCGCCTCGCGCGCGGCCAAGATGGACCTGACCGCGCCCTCGCCCACGCCGCGGATGGCGCCGAGCCCGAAGCGGATGCGGCCGGTGCCCTCGCCCACGACGGTGAACTTCCAGTTGGACTCGTTCACGTGCGGCGGAAGCACCTCGATCCCCTCGCGGCCCACGCGCGGGATGTACTTCCCCATCTCGCGGCACTGCTGGATGTACGCCACCACGTCGTCGATCTTGTCGACCACGGACGACATCAGCGCCGCCATGAACTCCGCCGGGTAGTGGCACTTGAGCCACGCCGTCTGGTACGCGAGCAGCCCGTAGGCCGCGGAGTGGCTGTTGTGGACGATGATGTCGTTGGCCACGAAGTTGTGGGTGACCGGCACCTCAAGGTCGTACGTCTGCTTCTCGCCGACGTACTCGATGGACTCGATGCGATCCCACAGCACGTCGCTCGCGGCGTAGCGGCGCAGCTCCGCGTCGCCGAAGTGTTCCGCCAGCATCCCGACGGTCCGGCGCGTGAAGCCGATCTTGTTCGGGTTCGTCCCCACCGGGTAGAAGTCGCGCGACGACACGTCCGCGCCCGCTTCCACCTGCGCCCAGCTCTCGCCGGTGCGCTCCTTGGCGGCGCGGACCAGCGCCCGCACGCCCACCGGCACCAGGTCCTTGGAGGGGCCCTGCGCCGGAGCCTCCATCACCAGCCGCTCGACCGCCTCGCGCCGCGCGGCGCTGAGAAAGCGCTCACCCACCGTTTCCGCGAAGCGGCGCAGGTTCTCGTTGCCGGTGACGAACACCTGCCACCCCGTGCGCGTCTCGCCGCGATACGGAAACTCCACCTGCCGAATGCGCCCCAGGATGCCGAGCCGCAGCAGCAGGTGCTGCACCTGCCCGGCGAGCCGCTTCGACGAGGTGGCGTAGAAGAGGCTGCGGTCGCGCGCGTTGATGTGCCCGTCACCCGCCCACATCCGGCTCAGCAGCAGCGCGATCTGCGGGTTGGTCAGCGTGAACGCGTCTGCCGGGACCTCCTTTTCGGTCGCCGTCTTCCCCAGCATTCCCAGCCGGCCCGCCCAGGTAAAGATCTCCGGCGCGGCGGCGCGGTCCTCGCGCGCGGCGTAGACGTGCGTGGTGCCACCCTTCTCGCCAACGGTGCAGCGCACGTTGCCGAAGGCCTCGGCCGCGGCCACGTAGTCCGCGATCTCGGCGGGGTCCTGGTTGTAGAAGTACACCGAGTGCGGGTGGCACAGGTTGCCCTCCGCCAGCAGGTGCCCCAGGGCGATCACCTCGTGCTCCGGCCACTCGGCCGAGCCCTCCACGGGCAGCGTGCGCGGCACGGCGAGGTGCACGCCCGCCTTCAGCTCGCCCAGCGCGCGCCACCCGTCGAACGTCAGGAACGGGTGGTTGTCGGTCGCCTCGATCTCGCGGCCGCTCTCGGTGCGCAGGCGGAAGACGGGCTTCACGCCGTTGTCCATCACGTCCGCGACCGTGCCGCGCCCCAGCTTCAGCGCGTCCACGTCGCAGGTGGCGACGGCGCCCAGCGTCGCGCGGCGGTGGTAGAGATCCTCGATCCGCACCAGCCGGCCGGTGGCGGCGTCCAGCACCTCGGTGTCGCCGGGCAGGCACTTGTTGAAGCCGTAGCGCCCGAACGCCTGGATCTGGTCCGACAGGTCCTGGATCGCGCGGCGGTCGTACCCCTTCTCCACCGCCTTGTCCACGAACTTGCCGAGCTCCTTCTTGATCAGCTCCTCGTCCTTCTTCCCCACCGCCTTACGCAGCACGTCGGCTTCGGCCAGCGAGAGGCCGCCCAGGATCTGGGCGATACGCATCACCTGCTCCTGGTACACGATCACGCCGTACGTGGGCTCCAGCACCTCCGTCAGCTCGTTGAAGGGGTAGCGCACCTCCTCCTGCCCCAGCTTGCGGCGGATGTAGACGAGGTCCATCCCCATGTCCAGCGGGCCGGGGCGCACGAGGGCGTTGGCGGCGATCAGGTCGTCGAAGCGGTCCGCCTTCATGGCGCGGATCTTTTCCGTCGCCAGCGCGGATTCGAACTGGAAGACGCCCGCCGTGCCACCCCGAGCCAACATCTTGTACACGTCGTCATCATCCAGCGGGATCTTTTCGGCCTTTTCGAACTCGTCGCCGGTCACCGGATGCTTGAGCGCACCGTGCCGCGCGCGGATCATCACCACGGCGTCGAAGATCACCGTGAGCGTCTTGAGACCCAGGAA
>DASVVI010000095.1:0-3602 GCA_036386635.1 Longimicrobium sp. | reverse complement strand
CCGGACGATGCGCCGGGGCAAGGGCGGTGCCTCGCGGCGAGCGCCCCGCAAACATCTTGTTACAAGGATGCTTGCGCCCGGCCCCGTGCGTCGGCCGGTCGGCGTGCCGGGTCTCCATCCTGCTTACCGCGCAGCCGTTGAAGCTTCACCAGTCGCGGAGGCACGATGTTCGCCGATGCGCGCGGCCGCTTCGCAAACGACAACCCGGCATACAGACCATGTCAGGCCATTACTGGCGTCTAGTAGTGCTCGCGTGCGTGCTCGCCGCGGCGCCCGCGCGGGCGCAGGAGAGCTACGTGCGCGTGGCGGTGAGCCCCAACACGGACGCCACGGCGGTCGCGGGCGACAGCACCGCCATCCACGACTTCCACATGATTCTCCGCGACCGGCAGCGCTGGGGGAAGCCGGGGCCGGACGTCAGCGGGCTGGCGCAGTACATCGCCGAGGACGCGGTGCTGCTGGCGCGCTTCGGCGAGATCTTTCGGGGGCGGCAGGAGATCCTCGCATGGTTCCAGCGCATGCTGGGCTTCGGGCAGATCGACAACATGCGGCTCACGGCGGGCGCGTCGCGCGGGATGTTCTACGTCACCGGCCGCTACCGCCACCTGATCCACCGCCCGGACGGCCGCGGGCGGTTCATGGAGGACCTGGGGAGCTATGCCTGGGTGTGGGAGCGGCAAAAGGATGGTGTGTGGAGGATTCAGTCGATGATGATGGTCCCGGAGCCCAACCCGGGGAGCCCTGCGAACCCGTACCAGTAGCATCGTGCACAAGATCAGCAGGCTGTACCTGACCGTCCCGATCGTCCTGGCGCTCGCGGCGCCCGCATCGGCCCAGGCGCGCGCGGGGTTCGCCAACAGCCGCGGCGGCGCCCGCGAGCCCGCCCGCGACGCCGTGCGCGAGGCGGCCCGCAACGCCCCCGAGGTGCGCGGACAGACGCCCGACGCGGCGTCGCTGCCGGGGCCGGTCTTCGCCCGCGGCGGCCGCCCTTTCTTCTCCGGCGTCTTCCTGGGCGACGCGGAGAGCAAGATGGAGGTGATCGACGTCTCCATCCGCAACTTCACCGCGATGGTGGGGAAGCGGCCGGCGCTGGTGAAGACGTTCCACGCCTTCAACTCGGACTTCTCCGCCCGCGGCTGGGCGGGGCGCCTCATCCGCAAGGTGCAGCGCGAGGGCTCCACCAACTACATCGCGCTCGCCCCCGCCTGGACTTCCGAGGTGCCCACCGACAGCGTCCTCGCCGCCATCCTGGCCGGCAGCGCGGACGACGAGCTGCGCAAGATCGCCCGCGACCTGAGGGGGTTCGGCGCACTGGTGCTGATCGAGCCGGGGTGGGAGATGAACGGCCGCTGGGGATACCGCTGGCAGGGCGTGGACAACGGCCTCGCCGCCAGCGCGCCCGCCAAGTACGCAGATGCGTGGCGGCGGCTGGTGGACCTGTTCGCGCGGGAGGGCGCCACCAACGTGCGCTGGGTCTTCAACCCCAACACCGGCAATCCCGTGCTGGGAGGCGCCCCCGGCCCCGCGCACTGGAACTGGTGGGGGCGCTACTACCCGGGCGACGACTACGTGGACTACGTGGGCTTCCACGGCTTCAACGGCCCGTCCGTCTGGTTCAAGCGGTGGATGCCCTTCGCGGAGCTGTTCAGCGGCCCCGAGGCGGACTTCGCGCTCCCGGAGATGGTGCGCCGCCACCCCAACAAGCCCATCCTCATGGGCGAGCTCGCGGCCGAGAAGGACCCGGTGGAGCTGCGCCGCGGCGGCTGGATCCGCGACGCCTACCGCCAGATGATCGACCACCCCAAGATCGTGGGCGGCATCTGGTTCCACATGCAAAAGGAGACGGACTGGCGGGTGAACACCCTCCCCCAGGTCCTGCAGGCCTATCAGGACGTCATGCGCGACCCCCGCGTCACCGACACCTTTGTGGACGTCTCCCCCCGCCTTCCGCGCCACGGCCGCAGGTAGCGCCCGGCCCCCTCCCCAGTCGCCGCCGGAGGAGGGGGTCTGCTCACCGGCGGCGGCCGAGCCATTCCATCATCACCCCCAGCGAGATCCCGCCGAGCACCACCAGCATCCAAACGAGGAAGTACTCGAAAGCGACGATCAGGAAGCGTGCGGAGCCGCGGAGCCAGCGGGGGAGGCGGGCGGCGCGGCGCGACAGCCGCTCGTCCACCCGGCGGAAGAGGCGCATGAACACCGTGTCGTGGTCGATGGCCTTGCGCAGCCCGCCGTGGGTGTTGGTTTGGGATGGGTCCAGCCGCAGCGATTCGCGAAACGCGGCGCGCGAGGCTGCGAGCTGCCGCAGGGGGTAGAGCCGCCACCCCTCGATCGCGTGCGCCGTCGCGCTCTCCGGGTGCGCGGCGAGGAGACGGGCGGAGACCTCCGCCGCCTCGTCGTGGTACCCCATCTCGATGAGCGCCGCGGCGAGCACCGTGTTGCACCCCTCGTCGTCCGGCACGATGCTGAGCCCCTCCCGCGCGCAGCGGACCGCCTCCTTCCACTCCCGCTGATCCAGCCGGATCTGCCCCAGGAGGTGCCATCCGTGGATGTAGTCGGGGTCCACGCGGATCGACTCCAGCGCCGGCCCGGCCGCCTCTTTCGCAGAGCCGCGCGACTTCAGCACGAACGCGAGCGCATAGTGGCTGAACGGCGCCTCAGCGTCTGCCGCGACGGCCGCCTTCGCCGCGCTCAGCGCCGCCTCCCACTGCTTCTCCTCCGTATGGCAGAGGGCCAGGAGGGCATGCGCGTACGCGTCCTCCGGGTCCGCGGCGAGGGAGCGGGCCAGTTCTTCGCGCGCCTGCGGGTAGCGCCCCAGCCGGTAGAGGAGGCGCGCCCGCTCGTTGCTCTCGCCCGTCAGCGCGCGAAGACCCCGATGAAGCCCACGAACTCCACCTCGCTCCGCGCCGCGCCGCCGCCGACCTGGAGCATGGCGGTGTCGTTGCCGTCCAGGAAGAGGGCGTCGGGGCATCGCGCCCGGTCGCGCAGGACGCGGGCGAGCTCGTAGAGCGTGATCCCCGTGCCGCCCACCGTGTGCGCCAGCACGACCTCGTGCGGCCCGCACACCGCGACGGCGCTGCGGTTGAGCGGGGTGCCGCCGGGCAAGGGCGAGAACTTGGGATGGATGCGCCCGCCCAGCACCAGCGCCGGCCCCGACTGCGTCGCCTCGCGCATGCGCCCACGGAGCGCCGCGGCTCGCTCGGTAGGTACGATGCGCGCGGTGCCGTCGCTCAGGATGGCGAAGACGGCGTTGGGCCTCAGGTAGAAGTTGCCGGCACCAGCGCGCGTGTTCAGCGGGTCCAGCGTCTGACCGCGCTCCACGTGGAGGCCGGTGGGAGTGCGGTCCTTGTCAAAGATCCCCGCGTTGCTCAGGGCCAGCAGCCGCAGCCCCGCCCCCCGCGCCCAGCGCTCCACCGCCGCCGGCGACCTGAACGGCGCGCCCGACGGATCCTTCCAAAGCATCCGCACCTCCGCGCGCCGCAGGTCCACGCGCACGAGCTGCACCCGCGCCGCCCCATGCTGCACCGTGTCCACGCGCAACGGAGCGGTGCGTTGCGCCATGCACGGCGCTGCGAGCAGGCAGGCAAGGGCGGGGAGGAGGA
>DASVVI010000094.1:0-1933 GCA_036386635.1 Longimicrobium sp. | reverse complement strand
ACATCGGCGACTTCATGACGCCGGGCGTGGCTGACGACGAGATCCGCTGCATTCCGGCGGCGGTGTGGCTGGCGAACGGCGTGTGCGTCTCCACGCACCGCGACTACGCGACGGTCGGGCAGGGCACGGTGGGTGTGGGTGCGGACTTCTTCCCGTTCGGGCCGGTGACGCTGTTCGGCGAAGTGGCCGTGCACGGCTACGACTCGCCGGCGCACGTCAACGAGAACGCGGCGGGTGAGGACAAGTTCACCTTCACGCCGCGCGCGGTGCTCGGCCTCAAGGCGCTGTTCGGCGACATCCTGCCGCCGCCGCCGGTCATCGAGACTCCGCCGCCGCCCCCGATCATCGAGACTCCGCCGGCTCCGATCGTGGTTCCGCCGACGCCTCCGGCTGATCAGCCGATCCAGGTCTGCGTGGTGCAGGACGGCAACCTGAGCCAGATGGAGGCGATGTACAACCCGACCCGTGGTGACACCACGGTCAACGGGCAGCCGTTCGCGACGGCGCATCCGATGGGCACGCAGTACGCGGCGAACGCCACCTGGTTCATCAACAACGAGCCGGTGATGTTCCAGAACCGCCGCTTCGTCAAGTACGGCCTGCCGCGCGTGCTCGGCGTCAACGAGGTCACTCGTGTGGGCGAGTTCCAGGGCGTGTCGCTCTTCGCCGAGACGGGCCAGACCCGTCCGGACGTGGTGTACGTCCCGGTCCGTCCTGGCTGCGAGTTCCAGCCGTACCAGGTCGAGGTCAAGACCGGCAGCGTCCGCGGCGAGTAATCGCCAACGCCTGACGGGCTGGACCTGAGGTGAGGATCGGGGGGGTGCCAAGGCGGCGCCCCCCCGATCTTTTCATGGCACCTCCGGCGACGTAGCTTGCGGCGCCCGTACCGGCCTCCTCCTTGTCTCGGCGGGGCCGGTATCATCATCCCGGAGCGAGCGAGAGGGACGTGCAGACGAGCGATGCGGAAGCGCTGAAGCGGGCCGCGGCGGAGCGGGCCGCGGAGTGGATCGAGGACGGGATGGCGCTGGGGCTGGGGACCGGCTCCACCGTGCGCCACCTGCTGGACGTGATCGCGGAGCGGCGCGCCGGGGGAGAGTGGGGCGGCATCGTGGGCGTCCCGACCTCCGAGGACACGGCGCGGCGGGCGGAGCGGCTCGGCATCCCCCTCGCCACGCTGGCGGAGCGCGGGCGCCTGGACCTCACCATCGACGGCGCGGACGAGGTGGACTCCGAGCTGCGCCTGATCAAGGGCCTCGGCGGGGCGCTCCTCCGCGAAAAGGTGGTGGCGTCCGTCTCCGCGCGGCTGGTGATCGTGGCGGACGACTCCAAGGTGGTGGAGCGGCTGGGGACACGCGCTCCCCTCCCGGTGGAGGTGGACCCCTTCGCCGCGCCGGTCCTCCCCGAATTCCTCCGCTCCCTGGGCGCCGAGCCCACGCTGCGTCGCGCCGACGGCGGCGCGCCACTGACCACCGACGGCGGGCACCACATCCTGGACTGCCGCTTCCCCCACGGCATCGCCGACCCCGAAGCGCTGGAGGCGGCGCTCCTGGGGCGGCCGGGGGTGCTGGAGACGGGGCTCTTCCTGGGGATGGCGACGGCGGCGGTGATCGCGGCGCCCGGCGGGGTGCGGGTGCTGGGGGAGGGCTCGTGAGCCGCGTCAAGATCGCGCCCTCCATCCTTTCCGCCGACTTCACGCGGCTGGGCGACCAGATCCGCGAGGCGGAGGACGCCGGCGCCGAGTGGATCCACGTGGACGTGATGGACGGGCACTTCGTCCCCAACATCACCATCGGCCCGCTGGTGGCCGCCGCCGCGCGCCGCGCCGCCGCGGGCGTGATCGACGTGCACCTGATGATCGAGCACCCGGAGCGCTACCTGGAGGCGTTCGCGGAGGCGGGCGCCGACTTCCTGACGGTGCACGTGGAGGCGAGCC
>DASVVI010000093.1:0-2271 GCA_036386635.1 Longimicrobium sp. | reverse complement strand
TCGGCCAGGCGCGGGAGGCTGAAGAGGATGACGGTCGCATCCGGATGCGCCTCCATCAGCTCGCGAACGCGCTCCTGCGCGGCCTGCGAGATGCCGGGCCGCCCCTTCCACGCGCGGATGTCGGAGTACACCACCACCAGCGGCTCGCCGTCGTCCGAAAGCTCCACCCCCGCCTCGCGCAACGACGCCGGGAAAGCGACGCGCGGGTACGGGGGCCACGGGCCGCCCAGATCGTCCTCCACCTCGATCAGCCGCACGGGGCCACCGCCCAGCTTGGGCGTACCGCGGATGACGCGCAGCGAGCGCACCGCGGTCTCCAGCGACCAGCGGCGGTCCTCCTCCGCGCCCACCTCGCCGACCGGGCCGCCCGCCACCCGTTCCGCGGCCCGCGCGATGCGGGCGAGCGCATCCTCCACCCGCTCGCGCCGCAGGCGGCCGTCCTCCACCGCGGCCTCCACGCCCTGCACCACCGCGTCCAGATCCTCCGGGTAGAGGAGGACGTCGCACCCGGCGGCCATCGCCATGATGGCGCCTTCCACCTCGGTGGTCCCCGCCGTCAGCCCTTCCATGATGATGGCGTCGGTCACCACCAGCCCGTCGAAGCCCATCTCCTCGCGCAGCAGCGTGGTGAGGATGGGTCGCGACAGGGTAGCCGGGGCGTTGGTGGGGTCGAGCGCCGGGTAGCAGACGTGCGCCGTCATCAGCGAGCTGACGCCGGCTTCCACCGCCTGGCGGAAGGGGAGCAGGTCCGTCTCCAGCTCCTCGCGCGAGGCGTGCACGCAGGGGCGCTCGATGTGCGAGTCGCCCACGGTGCGGCCGTGCCCGGGGAAGTGCTTGGCGCACGAGAGCGCGCCGCCGCGCGTGCACCCGCGCACCCACGCCGCTACGTTCGCCGCCACGCTCTCCGCCCGCGTCCCGAACGCGCGCGAGCCGATGATGGGGTTCTCCGGCTCCAGGTCCACGTCGGCCACCGGCGCGTAGATCCAGTTGACGCCGAGCGCCCGCGCCTCGCGCGCCGTCAGCTCCCCCGCGCGCTCGCACGCCTCCGGCTCCCCCAGCGACCCGATGGCCGCCGCGGGCGGAAGCGGCGTGGCGCCGCGGAACTGCTGCCCCGCCCCGCGCTCCAGGTCGCTCGCCACGAGCAGCGGGTGCTTCGACCTGCGGTGCAGCTCCTCCGTCAGGGCCCGCACCGACTCCGTGTCCCCGTTGAACAGGATGAACCCCCCCACGCCGAGCTCGAGCCCGTGCTCGATCATTTCCCTGTGCTCCTCGAACCCATCTTCGGCGCTCCACCGCACGGCGGGAAGCAGCAGACGTGCAACGTTCAACGAATCGCTCCTGATTGGGAGAAGAAGTCCTAAGTGCTGAGTGCTAAGTGCCTAGTGCCTAGTGCCTAGTGCGCCGCAACTTTTTCATCCTGAGGGAGCCGCCTGCGCCCAAGCCTGCGGTGTGCGCCGATGTCTCCGGCGACCGAAGGATCTAGCCGGTGGGGCAAGAGGACTGGTGCGACAAGCGGGCTCCTCGTCACGCGCAGTAGATCCTTCGCTCGCGCGTAAGTGTGGAGCACGAGCGAGCGACGGTGAGGCGCTTCGCTCAGGATGACAGGATGGGGGTGTGGCTATGGTTTCGTGCCTGTTGTCACATTCCCCATTCCCCCGCACTCACGCACTCACGCACTCACGCACTCACGCACTCACGCACTCACGCACTCACGCACTCACGCACTCACGCACTCACGCACTCCCCTACGGTCTTGCCGGCGGCTCCGTGGGCCCGGGGGGGAGCACGAACGGCGCCATGCCGGGGGCGCGGAGCACGAAGCCCTGGCGCAGCTCGCCCACCACCATGCGCCGCACGGGCGAGGCGCCGCGGTGCCGCTCGGGGCGCGCGACGGCGCTCACCAGGCCAAGGCGCTCCGTGGGGCCGCCCGCGAACGGAGCCCGGATCACGCGGTACACCAGGCTGGTGCCCCCGGCGGTGTCCTGCCGCTCGGAGGGGACCTCCTGCAGGAAGACGAAGCGGTCCGTGAGCGGAAGGGGACGCGGCGCGATGCCGGGCGCCACCACCCGCGTCTCCCCGCTGCGCAGGTCGCGGACGTGGATCACGCGCCCCGCCTCGTAGACCACCATGGTGCGGGCGCTGTTCAGGAAGGCGGGAACGACGCTCTCCACCACCTCCACCCCCTGCGCCAGCGGCACCAGCCGCGCCCGCGGAAGCTCCACCCAGAGCGATCCCACCCGCAGCCCCCCGGCCGTATCCGGAGACTCCGTG
>DASVVI010000092.1:0-9070 GCA_036386635.1 Longimicrobium sp. | reverse complement strand
GCCCTCCGCTTCGTCGCCATCCACCTGGACCACCACCGCAGGCAGATCGAGCGCACGCCCAAGTAATCCCTGCAAAGCCGGAATGGAAGTCTCACGCAGAGGCGCAGTGACGCAGGAGAGAACCGCAACTGCAGGGCTCACACAGAGACACAGAGCCACAGAGAGAACCGAAAAGGTTTCCTCTGTGGCTTTCAGTTCGTTCTGAGGCCTCTGTGTGAGGCTTTTTCTCCGTTGTTCTTTCCCTGCGTCTCTGCGCCTCTGCGTGAGACTTTTTTCACTCCCTGGGCTGACGCCTGGGAGCGAGCGTGTTGCGGATGCGCTGCAGCTCCTCGCGCAGGTCGCGGATCGTCTGGTCGCGCTCGGCGACCTCGCGGCGGAGGCGGGCGGCCTCGGCGGAGCTGTCGCCGTTGCCGCCGGAGCCCGGCTCGGTGACGACGCGGGTGACCACGCGCGGGTCGCACGCCACGGCGCCCGCGCGCGCGTCGCAGGGGCGCTGCAGCTCGGTGACGAGGCGGAGCAGGGAGCCCGCCTCGCGCAGGTGGTAGCCGCGGAGCGTCTGCACGC
The DNA here is from genome assembly GCA_036386635.1 of Longimicrobium sp. GTDB lineage: Bacteria > Gemmatimonadota > Gemmatimonadetes > Longimicrobiales > Longimicrobiaceae > Longimicrobium. The sequence continues at coordinate 8,506 of DASVVI010000092.1, read as the reverse complement.
TGTCGTCGGCGATGTACATCTGGAGCTGCTGGCGCGCGAGGGCGAGGTCCACGCTGCTGCGCGGCTCCAGGCTCAGCACGCCCAGGTAGAAGCGCGACTCGTGCCCCTCCGTCGTGCGCGGATGCTCGTTGGCCAGGCGCTGGAACGCGGCCGCGGCCACCCGGAACGAGTCCTGGGCGTACGCGGCGTGCGCCTGCTCCCACAGCCGCGTGCGGCGGCCGTCATCCGGCGTGCCCCCCCGGAGCGTGGCGCAGGCACCCAGGAGGAGCACGGAAAAAATTGCGCAGACAGTTCGCATGGGTCAGCCGTGAGGAAGCGTCTCGCCGGCCCTGGCGGCCGGTGGGCGTTCGGGGATCACCACGGTGAATGTAGTGCCCTTTCCTTCCTCGCTCGCTGCACTGATCGTGCCCCCATGCGCTTCCACGATTTCATGCGCGATCGCCAGCCCCAGCCCCGAGCCCACGGAGCGCGGCTGGGCGTCGTTGTCCACCTGGTAGAACTTCTCGAAGATGTGCGGAAGCTTGTCCGCCGGTATGCCGACGCCCGTGTCCGCCACGGTCACGCGCATGCCCGCGCCGTCGCGGTGCGCCACCAGCCGGATGCTTCCGCCGCGCCGCGTGAACTTGAAGGCGTTGGAGAGCAGGTTGCCCAGCACCTCGTTGAGGCGGTCCGCGTCGCCCACGACGTTGACGGGGACGTCGTCCGCCACCTCCACGGGAAAGTCGATCCCGTTCTGGTAGGCGAGCACCTGGAAGCCGCTGGTGAGCTCCTGCAGGAAGTCGCGCACGTTGATGCGGCGCAGCTCCAGCCGCCCGCCTCCCGCCTCGAAGCGGCTGATGTCGAGCAGCCGGTGCACCAGGCGCGTGAGGCGGTCCGTCTGGTCGTTGACGGCCAGGAGCGTCTTGCGCTGCGTGTCGTTGACCTCGCCGTAGATGCCGTCCGCCAGGAGCGACACGTAGCCGCGGATGACGCTGAGCGGCGTCTTGATCTCGTGCGAGGCCACGGAGACGAACTCGGCCTTGAGCCGGTCCAGCTCCGCCAGCCGCTCGGCCATGGAGGTGAAGGAGCGCGCCAGCTCGCCGATCTCGTCCGGGCGGTGCGTGGGAACGCGCACGTTGGGGGTGAAGTCGCCCTCGGCCACGTGCCCCATCCCGGCGCGCAGCTCGCTCACGGGCCGCAGCACGCCGCGCGTGAGCCAGCTTCCCAGCACCAGCGTCGCGATCAGCGCGGCGGCCAGGGCTACCAGCGTGGTGGTGGCCGCGCGCTCGGCAATTTCTTGCGCGCGCTGAACTTTTTCCTCGCCCTCGTCGTTGATGGCCTCGGCCACCGGCTCCAGCGAGCGCTCCATCGCGTCGAAGGCGGGGAGGACCACGGACTGCCGGAACTCGGTGTTGGGATCCGCCACGCCGCGGCGCAAGCGCGACTGCTCTTCGGCGATGGCGCGGCGGAGCTGCTCGAATTCCCGGGCGGCGCGGCCGGTGGCGGCGCGGTACTCCGCAGTGGCGTTGGGGCGCGCGCCCAGGCCGCGGATCTCGCCCTCCAGGCGGCGGGTGGCGGTGTCCGTGCGCGCGCGCCAGTAGAGCGCCGTGTCCGGCGAGATGTTCCACAGCACCACGTGGTTGCTGTGGGCGTAGTCCAGCTCCTCCAGCCCGGTGTGGATGCGGCCCAGGATGCGGGTGGCCTCGGTGTCGCGCGTGCGGAGCTGCGCGGCCACGTTCTGCAGCTCGCGCAGCCCGAACAGCGCGGACACCGCCGGCACGAGCAGCACCGTGGTGATCGCCAGCAGGGTAAGGACGAATCGTGTGCGAAGGTTCACAGGCTATGTAAACAGATGGCTAAACGGCGTGTGGGGCCTGATGACGGTGCCGTCCGAAGGCGTTCGGCGCAAGGGCAGCAACGGCGGATCTCACGCAGAGGCGCAGAGGCGCAGGAGAGAACCGCAACAGCAGGCTCACGCAGAGACACAGAGACACAGAGAGAACAGCAAGAATGTTTTTCTCTGTGGCTTTCAGTTCCTTCTGTGTCCTCTGTGTGAGGCTTTTCTCTTCCGTTCTCTCCCTGCGTCTCTGCGTCTCTGCGTGAGGCTTCAGTTCAGGTCTCCGCACGTTCGCGGCGCTTGACCTCGTCCCAGAGCACGTCCAGCTCTTCGAGGGTGGCTTCGCCGAGGACGACGCCGCGCTCCAGGGCGAGGGCTTCGATGGCGCCGAAGCGGCGGGCGAACTTGGCGTTGGCGCGCGCCAGGGCCGGTGTGGGATGCGCGCCCGCCAGCCGCACCAGGTTCACCATCGCGAAGAGCAGGTCGCCCAGCTCGTCTTCCAGGTGGTCCGCGTCGCCGGATTCCAGCGCCTCGCGCACCTCTTCCGTCTCCTCGCGAACCTTGTCCCACGCGCCGCGCCAGTCCGGCCAGTCGAAGCCCACGGAGGCGACCCGGTCCTGCATGCGAAAGGCGCGCAGCAGCGGGTCCATTCCCGAGGGGAGGGCGCTGAGGAGGCCGGCCGGCTTCGGGTGCGCGGCACGCTCGCGGGCCTTGATGGCGGCCCACTCCTCCCGCTCCCCCAGGCCGAAGAGGTGGGGGTGGCGTCGGCGCATCTTTTGCTCCAGGCCGGCCACCACTTCCTCACGGCTGAAGGCGCCCTGTTCCTCGCCGATCACCACCTGGAAGGCCACGTTCAGCAGCAGGTCTCCCAGCTCGTCGCGCAGCGCGGCGGGGTCGCCCGCGTTGATGGCGTCGGCCACCTCGTGGGCCTCCTCCAGCAGGTAGCGCTGGAGGGAGTGCGGGGTCTGCTCTGCGTCCCACGGGCAGTGGGCGCGAAGGAAGCGGACCAGCTCCAGGGAACGGTCCAGGACGCCGCCGGAGTCGGGCGCGGCGGGGCGGAAGTCGGGTTGCGATGTCGTCACAAGGGGCCTATACTACGCGATTTGTGCCAATTCCGCCAACGGACGCCGAGCACGACACTTCCCGCGCCTGGGTGGAGGTAGACCTGGACGCGCTTCTGCGCAACCTCCGCCGCGTGCGCGAGGCCGCGGGTGGCGCCGCCCTCCTTCCCATGGTGAAGGCCAACGCGTACGGGCTGGGGCTCGCCCCCGTGGCGCGCCACCTCGCGGCGTCGCTGGAGCCGGAGGCGCTGTGGGGCTTCGGCGTCGCCGCGGTGGCCGAGGGAGAGGCGCTGCGCGAGACGGGGTGGCAGGGGCGCGTGGTGGTGACCGCCCCCGCGCCACCGGGCGAGTACGCGCGCGCCGCGCGGGCTCGTCTCACCCTGGCGCTCTCGGACGTTGACGCGGTGCGCGGGTGGGCGGACGCCGCGCGCGACGCGGGAGCCCGCCTGGCCTTCCACACCGAGACCGACACCGGGATGGGGCGCGCGGGCTTCCCGGCGGACGACGCGGCGGAGTGGGGAAGGCCCGTGGCGGAGGCGGCAGGGGACCTTTTGGAGTGGGAGGGGTGTTTTACGCACTTCCACTCGGCGGACGAGGCCGACCTCGCCTCCGCGGACGCGCAGGAGCGGCGCTTCCGGGCCGCGCTGGCACGGCTTCCGGACGGACCCCGGCGCGTGGTCCACACCTCCAACAGCGCCGCGGCCCTGCGCCGCGCCGGCTTCGGAGGCGACGTGGTACGCCCCGGCATCTTCATGTACGGCGGCGAGGCGGGACCGGGCACGCGCCCAGAGGCGGTGGCATCGCTTCGCGCGCGGCTGGGGCTGGTGAGGACGGTGCCGCCGGGGACGACCGTGGGCTACGGCGCCACCTACACCTCGCGCCGCGAGGAGCGGTGGGGAACGCTGTCCATCGGCTACGGCGACGGGCTCCCCCGGCGCCTGGCGGCGGCGGGAGGGGAGGCGCTGGTCCGTGGGCGCCGCGTGCCGGTGATCGGCCGCATCTCCATGGACATGACGGTGGTGGACCTTTCGGAAGTGCCCGGCGAGGTCCGCGCCGGCGACGTCGCCACCCTCATCGGGAGCGACGGCCCCGGCGAGATCCGGGTGGACGAGGTGGCCGCCCGTTGCGGCACCATTTCTTACGAGATCCTCACGGGGCTTGGGCTCCGCCTTCCGCGCACCTACCGGGGCGCGCCGGCGGGCGCCTGAACCCCGGGGTGGCCGAGGCCGCCCGCACACACACCGATCCGGTTCTCTCTGATGCTACGTCGTATCGGCCCGTGCAGGACCTTCCTGCTCGCCGCGCTCGTGCTGGGCCTCGCGGCATGCGGCGACGAGTCGCCCACCCTTTCCGGCACCGACATCTTCGGCGGCAACAGCCCCACGCGAGAGGTGATCGTGCCGGCCGGCGCCGCCTTCCGGCCGCTGGGCGTGTTCACCGGCTACAGCGCTCCCAACGGCGTGGTGTACTCGGTGGTCGCCAACCGCTTCGCGGGCGAGCTGAACGCCAACGCGCTGTACCGCAGCGCGGCGGCCTTTCCGCGGTCGGTGACCTATACGCAGGACAACGTCAACCGCACGGACACGCTCCCCCGCTTCGTCTCCGGCGAGCTGGTGCTGCGCGTGGACTCGGCGCTCTCCAGCGGCGGGCCGGTGACGCTCCAGGTCTTCCGCCTGGCGCAGGACTGGGACGCCGCCACCGCCACGTGGGAGCTCGCCTCTGACACCGGCGGCGTGCGCACCCCGTGGCGGACGCCGGGGGGCACGCGCGGCGCGCTGCTGGCCCAGGCGGACTACAACGTCAGCGCTGCCGGCGACTCGGTGGTGATCGCGCTGGACTCGGCGGACGTCGCCGCGCTGCGCGACAGCACCGGCTTCGGGTTCACGGTGGGCGCGGCGCAGGGGGGTACGCGGGTGCAGATCCGCGCCATTCCCACGCTCCGCGCCGGCGTGCGCCCCACCAACGCCGTCCGCGACACCGTCGTGCAGACGACAATCCCCATCGAGGGGCAGCCCAACACCTTCGTCTTCACTCCGGAGCCGCCGCAGCCTGCTGGGATGCTGGCGGCGGGCGGCATCCGCTCCGCGCGCTCCCTCTTCCACTTCGAGCTGCCGGACTCGGTCACCGGGTGCGCCGCGGGCGGCGGATCGTGCCAGCGCGTGGCGCTGCGCGACGTGCAGCTGAACCGCGTGTCGCTGCTGCTGCGGCGCTCACCGGTCTCCGCCGCGTTCGCGCCGCTGGACTCGGCGATCGTGTCCATCTACACCATCACGGAGCCTGAGCTGGGGCGGCGCGCTCCGCTGGGGCAGCCGGTGCTGGACCCCAACGAGCGGGTGAAGTTCACCAGCCAGAGCGGCTTCCTGTCGCCGCAGAGCGCGGCGGCGTTCGCGCCGGCCGACTCGCTGGTGGAGCTGAACATCACCGCCTTCGCCACCAGCGCGGCCCGCGGCGACACGGTGCCCACGGACTTCGCGCTGCTGGGCGGCCCGCTGGTGGGGATCCCGTCGATACGTCCCAACAACCAGATCTACGACACCTTCGGCCTCGTGGCCTTCCTGCCGGAGCCGCGGCTTCGCATCGTCTACACACTGCCGGTCCGGAGCGAGCTGCCATGAGCCGCGCCTTTCGCCTTGGGGCCCTCGCGGCCCTGGCCTTCGCCGTCCAAGCAGGCGGCGCCCAGGCGCAGTCGGTGCTCTCGTCCCGCGGGCTGGGCTACCCCATCGAGCCGGTGGACGCGCGCGCCCGCGGGCTGGGCGGCGTCGCGCTGGGCCTTCCGGAGGCCACCTTTTCGCTGGTGAATCCGGCCGGTCCGGTGGGGCTCGCCACGGCCGCTATTTCGGTGACCTTTCAGCCGGACCAGTACGACGCCACGGCCGGTACGCAGGCCACCAGCGGCAGCACGGCCCGCTTTCCCGCGGTGCAGGCCGTCTTCCAGCCGCGCCCCCGCTTCACGCTGATGGCGGGGTACGGCTCGTTCCTGGACCAGAACTACCGCGCCACCCGCAGCGACTCCATTACGCTGAGCACGGGGCGCGTCGCGGTGGAGGAGCGCTTCCGTTCGCAGGGCGCCATCGCGCGCTTCCGCGGCGGGATCGGCTACCGCGCCGGGCCGCGCTTCGCGGTGGGCCTGGCGGTGGATGCCTTCACCGGCGCCGTGCGCGACACCAGCCAGCGCTTCGTGGAGGGTCTGAACCCGGCCGTCAGCGCCACCACGGTCACCTACACGGGCACGGGCATCTCCGCGGGGATGCGCTGGATGCCGGTGGAGGCGCTCAGCTTCGCGGCGGCCGTGTCGGGCGGCGGAAAGCTGAACGCCAGCCCGGACGACTCTACGGTTGCGGAGAAGGACTACTCGCTTCCCGTGACGCTGGACGTGGGCGCCAGCGCGCGCGTGTCGGGGAACCTGCTGCTGGCCGGCTCCGGCCGGTGGGCGGGATGGGGCGCGGCCGACGACGACATCACCAACCGCGGCGGCGCGCGCGACGCGCTGAACCTCGCCGCCGGGCTGGAGTACGACGGCTTCACCCTCCTGGGCCAGACGCTTCCGCTGCGGCTGGGTGCCCGCATGGCGCGCCTCCCCTTCCGCTGGGACGGCGCGGACTCGGCGTTCCCGGACGAGCGCGCCATCACCGCCGGCATCGGCGCGCGCCTCGGCCGCGGCGCCGCGATGCTGGATGCGGCGGTGGAGCGCGGCTCCCGCGGCGGTGACGCGGCGGGCTTCGAGGAGCCATTCTGGCGCGGCTCGCTTTCGGTGACGCTCTTCGCCCGCTGAGGCACTCCGTACGGCGCGGCCCGGTGTCTTCAAGGCGCCGGGCCGCGTTGGCGTTGCGGGGGGTGGGGGGAAGGTCTGGCCATCCCGGCGGTTGAAACCGCTGCAACAACCGCGGGAAACCTGCCTTCGCAGGTTTGGGGGGGCGAGGTTGGTGCCCGATCACGTTGGCCCGGCCGCGCAACCGGGGGCCGCGATAGGTGCCGGTGGTGGGCCCCGGCCCCCGCGCGACCGAGGGATAAATCCCCCGGCTGGAACTACGCGAAGGCGGCTGAAGCCGGCTCGAAAGGCGGGGCATTTGACCCCGAGTCCGCGAAGGCGGACTTTGCGTGGTTCCAGCCGCGAATTCATTCGCTCTGGGACGGGCGCAGAAATCTGAAGGGGTGGGCAGATCTCGCCCGCGAGTCCGCGAAGGCGGACTTTGAGCTGTTGTTGCCGCGAGTTCACTCGCCCGGGCAAACCCGGCCCAACCCCGGTTCACACCTGCCCACCATGACCGCACCGACCGATGCGCGGGGCCTGTTCCTTGCCTTCGAAGGGGTGGAAGGCTCCGGCAAGACCACGCAGGTCCGCATGCTCTCCGAGCTGCTCGCGGCGCGGGGGCGCGAGCCGGTGGTGGCGCGCGAGCCGGGGTCCACGCCGCTGGGTGAGAGGGTGCGCGCGACCGTGCTCGCGGACCTGGAACTGGCGGTGCCCGCGCGGAGCGAGCTGTTCCTGATGCTGGCGGCGCGGGCGGCGTTCGTGGACCAGGTGGTGCGGCCCGCGCTGGCCGGCGGGCGGGTGGTGATCGCGGACCGCTTCGAGCTCTCCACCCTCGCGTACCAGGGCGGCGGGCGAGGGCTGCCGGCCGACGAGATCGCCGAATGCAACCGGATCGCGACGGGCGGCGTATCTCCTGATGCGACCATTCTCCTTGAGCTCGATCCCGAGGAGGGGGCGCGGCGGCAGAGGTCGGCCGGGATGGACCCCGACCGGATGGAAAGCGCCGGGGCCGAGTTCCACGCGCGCGTGGCCGCCGCGTACCGCGAGATGGCCGGGCGCGTGGCAGGAGTCGTGCGGGTGGACGCGGGAGCGCCACCGGCCGTGGTCCACGCGAGAGTGGTCGCCGAGCTCGCCTCCCGCTTTCCGGAAACCTTTCCGGCAGGCGGGTTTACAAGATAAGCAGCACCGGCCGCGCTTTCCCCGCGGCCTCCCCGCATCGCTCCTTCGGAGGCGGAATGAAGCTCCATCGCACCATTGTCGCCCCCGCGCTGGTGGCCGGCGTCGCACTCGTCTCCGGCGGCTGGCTCCTGCAGCAGGGGAGCCGCGAGGACAGCGTCATCCAGCGCGCGCAGCTCTTCGACGAAGTCGTCCGCTACGTGCAGACGCGCTACGTGGACCCGCAGCCCGCATCGGAGCTGTACCAGAAGGCCATCAAGGGGATGCTGCGGGAGCTGGGCGACCCGCACACCACCTTCATGTCCGCCGAGGAGTACGCGCAGCTCCACCTGGCCACGAGCGGCGAGTACGGCGGGGTGGGGATCCAGATCGCGCCGCGCGACAACTACATCACCGCGGTGGGCGTCCTTCCCGGCACCCCGGCCGAGCGCGCCGGCGTGCGCGTGGGCGACCGCATGATCGAGATCGACGGGCAGGACGCGAAGGGGTGGAGCGACGAGAAGGCGGTCAAGGTGCTGCGCGGGCCCAAGGGGTCGCCGGTCACCATCAAGGTGCTGCGGGTTGGCGTGGACGAGCCGGTCACCTTTCGCATCGTGCGCGACGAGATCCACGTGAAGTCGGTGCCGTACGCGTACATGGCGTCGCCGGGGGTGGGTTACGTCAACCTCACCGTCTTCGCCGAGACTTCGACCGACGAGATCC
>DASVVI010000091.1:0-7741 GCA_036386635.1 Longimicrobium sp. | reverse complement strand
CTCGTCAGCAGTGAAGCACCTCCCGTTGCGGTCCCCATACCCGCTGAGGGGCTGCACAGGGCGGCTCATATTGCAGGGATGATTCTGGCGGACACTGCTGCTCCGGACTCGTTGCGTCGTGCGGCGTCGTACCTGCTCGCGAACGTTGAGCGGCAACAAGCACGGGTGCGGCTGTGCGTGACGGGCATCACCGCACAGCAGTGCTCTCGGTTGATGGATGAGTGGGATGTGGAGCACGAACGTTTGAACACCGATAGCAGATGAAGCGGAGCTTGGTGATAGCGACGGTAGCCTCGCTTGGAATGGGCGCCCGCCCCGCGTTGGCGCAGGGGTCGGAGTACCGGCAGAAGCCGGAGGGCGAGGACGTGCACCTGCGCAATGACTGCCGGCTCGCGGTACAGGTGCTCACGCACGGGCAGCCCGCCAACAAGCGCGATTGGGCTCTGTGGCGGATCAGCGGCTGTGAGGAGAGCGGCCCGCCAGTGTTGGCCCACATGTGGCGCGAGGTCCCAGCGGACTCAGCCTCTCTTGGAAAGGCTGTACGGTTCAGCGTTCGGCTGCGAGATCGGCGTGTATACGATGTGCTATCAAGCATCGCACGCGACCGCTCCGTCCCCGCGCTCAAGCGCGCTGCTGCCCTGCACCTGCTCGGCCGTTGGGCGCAGCAGGGGCTGAATTTACACTATAGGCAGTTCTTTGCGCCGGGATTCGAGTCTGTTGAAAGAAACGGAGTGGTACATCAGGGTATCTCTGATGATACACAGTACGAGGGGGCAGAGCCGTTGCCGGCGACGATCAAGGCTGACGTGCAGAGGCTCGCGCGCGACGTAGCGGCAACCGACCCTAGCTACCGCCTACGCGCGGCCGCGAAGCTGCTCGCATCCGAACTTTCGCACTAATTCCGCGCCGCACCGATGCGTTGCTTCGTCTTAGCCTGTTTCCTGTTGGTCGTGCGCGCGAGCGTCGGCTCCGCGCAGGCGACCTCCGGCACGATATCGCACCGTAACGACTGCCGGCTAGCGGGTCAGGTACTTACCCTTGGGCACCCCGCCAACCGGGAGGGGTGGGCGTTGAACATCATCGTCTCGTGCGGCAACGAGGGCGGGGTAGCACTGTCTCGCACGCTCGAGCGGTATCAGCGGTCGCTGAATCCTTTGGTGATGGAGCCGATCGTCTGGGCGGCGACAAGGTTGCGTGACGCCTCTGTATACGAGACTGCGCTTGCGATGACCTCCGATCCGACCGCGAGCATCGCCGCGAGAGTTCAGGCCATCCGAATTCTCTCTGCGCAACTCGATCCCCAGCAGGGCGGTGCTTCGGCCAGTTACGACTATTACGCAAGTTCCAGAATCACCGAGAAAGGGGTCGGCATTGACGGGCTGATTGCGACTGCCGATGATCCGATTTTCACGGGGCGCGCGCTCCCGAGCGACGCGCTGAGCAGAGCTGAACACCGTATGCGTCGCGTAGCGGGTGATCCCCACACGCCTCAACCGGTACGCAACGCAGCAACAACGCTGCTCGTGGAGATCGGAGGCTATAAAATCTGTGTGGGTGTGACGGCGGCGGAATGTCGGCGCCTGTTGGAGGCGGTGACCGAGTGCGCCGCGCAATGAGTACGGAATCGGTACCCGTGCCGTAAAACAGAAGCGGGGCCGGCGACGATCGCCGGCCCCGCTGCTTGTTTCAAACCCACCGCCCGCCCCTAAACCCCCGCCGTCTCCGCCATACGCGCGGAGTAGTGCGAGTCCACGTAGTCGTCCAGGATGCGCTTGAACTCTTCGGCGATGTGGTCGCCGCGGAGGGTGACGGTGTGCTCGCCGTCGACGTAGACGGGGGCCTTGGGCTCCTCAAAGGTCCCGGGGAGGGAGATGCCGAGGTTCGCGTGCTTCGACTCGCCGGGGCCGTTCACCACGCACCCCATCACCGCCACCTTCATCTCCTCCACGCCGGGATGCGTGTCGCGCCAGACGGGCATCTGGTCGCGAAGGTAGCCCTGGATGTCCTCGGCCAGCTTCTGGAAGTAGGTGGAGGTGGTGCGCCCGCAGCCGGGGCAGCTCGTGACCTGCGGGGTGAAGGAGCGCAGCTCCAGCGACTGGAGGATCTGCTGCGCCACGTGCACCTCCTCCGTGCGGTCGCCGCCCGGCTTGGGGGTCAGCGAGACGCGGATGGTGTCGCCGATCCCCTCCTGCAGCAGGATGCTGAGGCCCGCGGCGGAGGCCACGATCCCCTTGGTCCCCATCCCGGCCTCGGTGAGCCCCAGGTGCAGCGGGTAGTCGCTGAGCGGGGCGAGCATCCGGTAGACCGCCACCAGGTCCTGCACCCCGCTCACCTTGGCGGAAAGGAGGATGCGGTCGTGCGGCAGCCCCAGCCGCTCGGCGGTGGCGGCGGAGCGCATGGCGCTCTCCACCATCGCCTCCATCATCACCGTCTTGGCGTCCTTGCGCGCGTGCTCCGGGCGGGCGGCGTTGAGGTCCATCAGCTCGGTGAGGAGCGCCTGGTCCAGCGATCCCCAGTTCACGCCGATGCGCACCGGCTTGCCGAACTCGATGGCGCGCTCCACGATGGCCGCGAAGTTCTCGTCGTGGCGCTTGGCGCCCACGTTTCCGGGGTTGATGCGGTACTTGCTGAGCGCGCGGGCGCAGTCCTCGTACTTGTGGAGGAGGATGTGGCCGTTGTAGTGGAAGTCGCCCACGATGGGGACTTCGACGCCGCGCATGCGCAGGAACTCGACGATGTGCGGGACGGCGGCGGCGGACTCCTCGTTGTTGACGGTCACCCGCACGATCTGGCTCCCCGCGCGCCAGAGCGCGGCCACCTGCCGCACCGTTCCCTCGATGTCGGCCGTGTCCGTGTTGGTCATCGACTGCACCACCACCGGGTGCGCGCTCCCCACGAGCACGCCGCCCACGTCGGCGGTGACGGTCGGTCTGCGCCTGTATGCCATCATCGGGTCTTGAGAGATCGGCTGAGTGTACCTTCCGAAACGCCCTAAATCTAACGCTCCGGGGTGGTTGGGGGAATGCGTGCGCCGCCCGCCGCCCGCGCCGTGAACCGGCGGGGCGGAGAGCGGCGCGGGGATCGCGCAAAGGAACGCGGGCTATTCCTGGCGCAGCGACTGGGCCGGCTCGATGCGGGTGACCCGGCGGGCGGGAAGGTAGCACGCCGCCAGCGCGACCAGCGCCAGGCTGCACGATGCGGCGGCGAGCGCCAGCGGGTCGGCCGGCGAGACGCCCACCAGCACGCCGCGGATCGCGCGCCCCATCAGGTAGACGCCGGGAAGGCCGATCAGCACCCCGAGCCCGATGAGCACCGCCCCCTCGCGAAGCACCATCCCGACCACCCTTCCGTGGTCGGCGCCCAGCGCCAGCCGCACGGCCAGCTCGTGGCGGCGCCGGCTGACGGAGCCCGCCACGACGCCGAACAGCCCGATCGCGGCCAGCAGAAGCGCTCCCAGCGAGAAGCCGCCGATCAGCACGGCCCCGATGCGCTGCTGCCGGAGCGCGTCGCCCACCCGTTCGTCCATCGTCCGGAAGTCGGAGAGCGCGAGTGCCGGGTCGACGCGGGCGACCGCGGCGCGCACGTCGGGGGCAAGGCTCGCCACGTCGCGATCCAAGCGCACGGCGAAGTAGAGCGCCCGTTCCGGGTACTCCTCGTCGCGCCAGTACACCTGTGGGCGCCCGTCCTGGTGCACGTCGTACAGGCGCGCGTGGTTCACCACGCCCACCACCCGAGCCGAGTCGTCCATCATGTGGAGCGTGGCCCCGACGGCGTCGCGGCCGGGAAAGAAGCGCTCGGCGAGGATGCGGTCGATGATCACCTCGCGGACTCCCTTCACGACCGACGGGGCGAACCCGCGCCCCGCGACGAGGCGGATCCCCATCGCGTCGAAGTAGCTTCCGCGCGTAACCACGACGTCCACCATCGGCGCGTCGAGATCTTCCTTGCCCGTATTCCCCGGCGCGCCGGGAAAGGCCACTCCCCTTTGATCTGCGCGGGCGGAGAGAGGGAGCGCCGACGCGGCGCCCACCGCCCTCACCCCGGGCAGCGCGGAGAGCCCCTGCTGGATGCGGGCGAACCCCGCGAAGATGGCGGCGCCCGTGTCGTACGCGCCCCCGGGGAGCGGAACCTTGAAGGTGAGCACCCCGCCCGGATCGAAGCCCGGATCGGCGCGCAGCAGCCGGTCGAAGCTCCGTGCCACCAGCCCGCCGGCGCTCAGCAGCACCAGGGAGAGCGCCACCTGGAGCACCACCATCCCGCGCCGCATGCGGCCGTGCCCGCCGCCGCCGCCGCGCACCGCCGCGTTCCGCATCAGCCCGGAAAGCTTCATCCGCGTGGTGGTGAGGGCGGGGAAGGCGCTGGCGGCGAGCCCCAGCGCCGCGCCGAGCAGCGTCACCGTCAGGCCGATGCGCCAGTCCACCCCGATCGACTCGCGCAGCGGCAGATCGTCGGGGGCGAGCGCCACCAGCGCGCGCGTCCCCCACACCGCCGCCAGGGCACCGCACGCACCCCCCAGCGCGCCCAGGAGCCCACCTTCCAGGAGCGTGGCGCGGGCGAGGGCCCCCGGACGAGCGCCCAGCGCGCGGGAGATGGCGAACTCCCGCTCCCGCTGCGCCGTCCGCACCAGGAGGAGGGTTCCCACGTTCACTCCAAGCACCACCACCAGCAGCACGCCCGAGAGCGCCAGGGCGATCAGCGCCGGCCGCACGCGCGAGACCAGGTCGTCCTTGAGGCCGATGGCGTTCAGGCGGAGCCCTTCGCCTTCGAAATCGCGCCGGTCCACCACCGCTCCCGCTGCTTTGACCGCCGCCATCACCGTGGCGGGCGGCGTTCCGGGGCGGGCGCGGATCAGCCCCCCGTACTCACCCGCCTGTGGATCGGTGGAGGCGAGATTGACGTCGAGAGCGGTGTAGGCGTCCGCCCGCTCCGGGGGGCCGGCTCCCGCGTGCCGCACGAAGCGGAAGCCGCGGCCCATCACGCCGATCACGCGATAGGGCTGGCCGTCCAGCCGGACCTCGCGTCCGATGACGCCCCGGTCGGCGCCGAACTGGTCGCGCCAGAGGTCGTGTCCCAGCACGATGGTCGCGGGTCTTCCCGGGCCGAACTCGTTGGACGCGAAGCCCCGTCCCAGCATGGGCCGCGCCCCCAGGAGCGGAAAGAGCCCGGGAGAGGACATGATGAGGGTGATCTCGCGCGGCTCGCCGCCTTTCACGCCGGTCAGCGTCGCTCGCGTGCGGTCCAGCGCCACCGCTCCCTTCACGACGCTCTTCGCCCTGGCGAGCTCCACGAGGTCGGTTCCGCCGAGCCATCCCCGGTTCAGCCCGATCCACGTGTAGTCGCGCCACACCACGTACAGATCTTCCGCCTGGCGATAGGGAAGGGGCGCCAGGAGCACCCGGTTCACCACCGAGTAGACGGTGCCGAAGGCACCCAGCCCCACCGCCAGCATCCCCACCATCGACAGCGCGAAGACCGGCGCGCGCGTCAGGCGCCGCACCACCAGTTGCGCGTCGCGGCCGAAGCTCCCGTTGCGCGGCACCCCGCGCGCCGGGCGCACCTGCTCCGCCAGGCCGTTGCGGAGCGAATCCGCCAGGGCCCGCACCCACACCCACACGAGCGCGCTCCTCCCCCCGTCGCGCAGTGCCGCGCGGCAGCGGTCGCGGTACGCCTCCACCACAGCGTCGCCCATCTCGTCGCGGAAGTCGGAGGGGTAGAGCCGCATCAACAGCCGCACCCAACCGTCCGAGACCCTGAGCCAGCGCGACTCGCTCATGTCGCCACCCCGTCCAGCAGCCCGCCGAGCCGGGCGGCGCGCATCAGCGCGGCCAGCCGCCTGGCCTCGGCGCGGGCGACCTGCAGCCCCAGCTCGGTGATCCGGTAGTAGTTCCGCCGCTCGTCGGCCGCGTCCGGCGCCTCACGCCGCTCCGATGGGACGATCATCCCCTGCTCCTGCATCCGCCGCAGCGCGCGGTACAGCGTCCCCACGTCCGGAACGATGATGGCGCCGCGCCCTTCCGCGTCCTGGATGATCCCGTAGCCGTGGCGCTCCCCCGCCGCCACGCTCAGCAGGATGTCGAACTCCACGGGCCGCAGCGGCAGAAACCGCTCGACGGGCCTTTGCCGGTCCATTCCCATGTACGGCCTCCCAATCGGTGAACATCACATGCGTGGTGCATATATGCGTGACGCATGCAACCGTGTCAAGGGAGATCTGGACGCAGGGGCCGGCGGTCTCTGCGGCAACCTTGTGCCTGTACGGCGTGCTTACCGAATGGGATCGAACGTTTACCTGTCCGGCGGGGTCACCTCCCACACGCGGACGGTGCTGTGCGCGCCGGTGGCCGGGTCGCTGATCTCGTCGCGGCGGTCGATCTCGGCGGTGCGCCAGGCGGCGGCGTACATGCGGTTGCGGAACTCGGAGAGGTAGACTCGCCCGGGATCCGCGATCAGCGCCCGCCCGCCGGGTGCCACCACGCGCGGAAGGAGCGCGGCGAGGATCTCCGCGTTGCGCATCTCGTACAGCACGTCGGCGGCGATGACCAGCGGGTAGCGCTCGTCCTCGGGAGGCTTGCGCCAGTCGAGGAGGGCGGTGCGCAGCGGGCCGAGGCGGTTTCGCCGCGAGTTGACGGATGCGAAGCGGAGTGCGTCATCATACCAGTCGGTCGCCAGCACGTCGGCGCCCAGGTGCCGCAGGGCGAGCGCGGGGAGGGCCACGCCGCATCCCAGCTCCAGCGCCGCGGGCTCGGCGGGCGGCGCGTCGAGCAGGTGGCGGGCGAGGATGCGCGCCGAGGGCCACAGGTCCGCCCAGTAGGGAAGGCGCTCGTCGTCGTCGAAATCGTCCTCCACGATCAGCTCGTCCGCGGCGCGCGGCATGATGAGGTCCACGCGCCACCCCGCGTGCTCGAACGTTTCCTCGCGGACGGCGAAGCGGCGGCGCAGCTCGGCCTCGTTGGGCGACAACTGTTTCCTCCGCGATGCATGGCGAGCTTGCTCCCGCGCGGCGGCGGGGACTACCTTTCCGTTTCCGGGCCGGAGCTTCGCGCCCCGGTGCCGCTCCGTCAACCCGCGAGAGATCCGGCATGGTCCAGCGGCGCTCCTTCGAAGGCCGGATCCGCCGAGCGCTGGTCCTCTTCTCCGTGCTCCCCTCGCTCGCGCTGCTGGCGGGCGGCACCTACGTCGTGCTGCGCACCGCCGCCCTCAGCGACTCGGTGGCGGCGTGGGAGCGCGTGGGCGAGAGCGGCGGCTCGCTGATCCGCGCCGCGGAGGCTTCGCGCGACCCCGCGGTCGCCGCCGCGGCCCGCACGCACCGCGCCGAGCTGGAGACGTCGGTCACCAACGCGCGGCGCTGGGAGTGGGTGCTGCGCCGGGCGGTGGTGTGGCTCGCGGTGGCGGGAGCGCTGGCGGGGCTGGTGCTGGCCGCCATGGCCGCGCGCGCGGCCCGGCGCATGGGGCGCCGCCTCTACCAGCCGGTGGAGGAGCTGGTGGGTTGGGCCGGGCTCGTCGCCCGCGGCCAGGCGCTCCCCGCCGACGACGACGAGGCGCGGCAGGGGAACGACGAGTTCGGCGTGCTGCGCGACGCCTTCCGCTCCATGGCGCGCGAGCTGGACGAGGCCCGCGCGCGCGAGCTGGAAGCGGAGCGGATGCGCACCTGGGTGGCGATGGCCCGGCGCGTGGCGCACGAGCTCAAGAATCCGCTCACCCCCATGCGCTTCGCCCTGCACACGCTGCAGCGCGGCACCCA
>DASVVI010000090.1:0-8682 GCA_036386635.1 Longimicrobium sp. | reverse complement strand
TCCACGTCGTCGGGGATGAAGTCGTCGAGCCGCGACGGTGCCTGATCGACCCCGGCGAGGAGGTCGTTGGGCTCGCTCACCGCGCGCACCCCGTCCACCACCACCAGCGGCTCGCCGGGGACGAGGATGCCGGAGGCGCCGCGCAGCCGCAGCCGCGACCCAGACGCCACCGCGCCGCTCCCCGGGCGCACCTGGAGCCCCGGCACCTGTGCCGCGAGCAGCTCTGGAATCGTCTTCGCCGCCGCCAGCCGCGCCGCGCCGGGCACCACCGTGTCGCGGCGCGCCGTCATGCTGTCGGTCTGGCCCTGCGCGGCCGGAGCGAAAAGGGCGAGCGCGAGGACAGCGGGAAAGAGCGTTCTCATCGGAATCGTAAAGGCTGAAAAACGGGTCTCACGCGGAGGCGCGGAGACGCGGGGAGAACAACGACTGAATGGCTCACACAGAGACACAGAGACACAGAGGAAGACAATGGGAGTTCTCTCTGTGTCTCTGTGTCTCTGTGTGAGATTGTTCTTTCTCTGCGTCTCCGCGTCTCCGCGTGAGATTGCTGTTGTCTAAAGCTTCCAGATGCGCTTGGCGTACTCGCGCACCGAGCGGTCGCTGCTAAAGAAGCCGCAACGGGCCACGTTCAGGATCGCCATGCGCGTCCAGCGCTCGGGATCGCGGAAGGTGGCGTCGACCTCGACCTGCGCGGCCAGGTAGGAGTCGAAGTCGGCGAGCAGCATGTACTCGTCGTGGTTCAGGAGGCTGTCCACCAGCGGGCGGAAGCGTCCCGGCTCGTCGGGCGAGAGCTCGCCGCTGGCGATGAACTCCAGCACGCGCCGCAGCCTTGGGCTGGCCTCCACCTGGGCGCGCGGGTTGTAGCCCTCCGCCTTGCGCCGCCCCACCTCCTCGGCGGTCAGGCCGAAGATGAAGATGTTGTCGCGCCCCACCGCCTCCGCGATCTCCACGACGGCGCCGTCCAGCGTGCCGATGGTGAGGGCCCCGTTGAGGGCGAACTTC
This sequence comes from Longimicrobium sp., assembly GCA_036386635.1. Taxonomy (GTDB): domain Bacteria; phylum Gemmatimonadota; class Gemmatimonadetes; order Longimicrobiales; family Longimicrobiaceae; genus Longimicrobium. The sequence continues at coordinate 7,680 of DASVVI010000090.1, read as the reverse complement.
ATGTTCCCCGTGCCCGACGCCTCGAAGCCCGCGGTGGAGATCTGCTCCGAGAGGTCGCTCCCGGGGAAGATGCACTCCGCCAGCGACACGCGGTAATCGGGGATGAACGCCACCTGCAGAACCTTGCTAACCCGCGCGTCGGCGTTTACGCGGCCGGCAAGCGCGCTGATGAGCTGGATGATCAGCTTCGCCGTCCAGTAGGTGGGCGCCGCCTTGCCGCCGAACAGCACCGCGCGCGGCACCGCGTCCGGCCGGTCCGCGTCGCGAAGCTGAAGGTACTCGTCGGCCACGCGCAGGGCGTTCAGCAGCTGGCGCTTGTACTCGTGCATGCGCTTGACGTGCACGTCCATCAGCGCGAGCGGGTCGATCCGCACCCCCGCCTCCTTCATCACCAGCTCGGCCAGCCGCTGCCGGTTGCGCGCCTTGGCCGTGCGCCACTGCGCGCGGAACTCCGCGTCGTCGGCGAACGGCTCCAGCGCTGAGAGTTGAGGCAGGTCCGTGACCCACCCGTCGCCGATCGCGCCGGTGATCAGCCGCGACTCGCCTGGGTTGGCCTTCAGGAGCCAGCGCCGCTGCGTCACGCCGTTGGTCACCGAGGTGAAGCGGTCGGGCCAAAGCTCGGCGAAGTCGCGGAAGATTCGCTCCTGCAGGATCTGCGTGTGCAGCTCGGCCACGCCGTTCACCGTGTGGCTCCCCACGATGGCCAGGTGCGCCATCTTCACCAGGCCGCCGGAAAGGATCGCCATGCGCTCCTCCCGCCCCGGGTCCGCCGAGAACGCCTCGCGCACGCGGTTGCGGAAGCGGCGGTCGATCTCGCGCACGATCTCCAGGTGGCGCGGAAGGAGCCGGCCGAAGAGGTCCTCGCTCCACGTCTCCAGCGCCTCGGGGAGTACCGTGTGGTTGGTGTACGCAAAGGTCTGGCGCGCGATGTCGAACGACCTGTCCCACTCCATCCCGTGCTCGTCCATCAGGAGCCGCATCAGCTCCGGGATGGCGACGGCGGGGTGGGTGTCGTTGAGCTGCACCTGCACCTTGTCCACGAAGTCCGTGAAGGTGCGGCGCTCGGTGAGGTAGCGCGCCAGGATGTCCTGGAGCGTGGCCGAGACGAAGAAGTACTGCTGCTTCAGCCGCAGCTCCTTCCCCTGCCCCGTGTCGTCGGGCGGGTAGAGGACCTTGGAGATCGTCTCCGTCTGCGTCTTCGCCTCCACCGCCGCGATGTAGTTGCCGCGGATGAAGTCCTCCAGGTCGAACTCCTCCGTCGCCTTGGCGGACCAGAGGCGCAGCGTGTTCACCGTTCCGTTGCGGTAGCCGGGGATGGGGGTGTCGTACGCCATCGCCAGCACGTCGCGCGTGTCCACCCAGCTGAAGCGCACGCGCCCCTCCGCGTCCTTCTCGCCCACCACACGCCCGTAGAACTTCACCGGGTAGGTGCGGTCGGGGCGGGCGATCTCCCAGGGGTTGTCGTCGCGCAGCCAGTTGTCCGCCTTCTCCACCTGACGGCCGCCGACGATGGCCTGCTTGAAGATCCCGTGCTGGTAGCGGATGCCGTAGCCGTAGCCGGGAAGCTCCAGCGTGGCCATGGAATCCAGGTAGCAGGCGGCGAGGCGCCCCAGGCCGCCGTTCCCCAGGCCGGCGTCAGGCTCCACCTCCTCCAGTTCCTCCACGCGGTAGCCCACCTCCTCCAGCGCCTCGGCGGCGGCGTCCTCCATCCCCAGGTTCAGCAGGGCGTTGCCAAAGGTGCGCCCCATCAGGAACTCGAGCGACAGGTAGTAGACGCGCTTGGCATTCTCGCTGTGGTAGCGCGCCTGCGTGTCCGCCCAGTGCCCGGCCATGCGGTCGCGCAGCGTCCACGCGGCGCTCATGTACACGTCGCGCTAGGTGGCCGAGGCACGGTCGCGGGCCAGGGTATACTTGATGTGGTCGACGATGGCCCGCTTGAGCGCATCCACACGCGTCGTGCGGCGCCCCGCGTCCAGGACCGTGGATTCTGACATGTAAGCAGATACTCGTTCAGGTGGGAACCGCAATCTCACACAGAAACACGGAGACACAGAGGAAAGGCAAGAAGTTCCTCTTTGTGGCTCTGTGACTCTGTGTGAGCCCTGCAGTCGCGGTTTGTTGGAAGGATGCTCCGCAAGCTACCCATCCCCGTCCGCCTGGGGAAGTGCCGCCTGGCGGTCCGCGGCGCGGCGCGATGGGAGCGAGAGGAGGAAGCGCGACCCCGCGGGCCGGTCGAACTCCGCCCACGCGCGCCCGCCGAGCCCCTCGGCCGTCTCGCGCACGATGCTCAGCCCCAGGCCGGTACCCTCGATGCCCGTCACCGTTTCGCCGTGCGCACGAAAGAAGCGGGTGAAGAGCTCGCCGCGCATCTCCGGCGGCACGCCCAGCCCGTTGTCCTCCACCTCCACCACCAGCTCCCCGCCTGGCGCCAGGGTCCCGCCAATCCGCACCCAGCGCGGGGCGGCCGCGGGGTCGGAGTACTTGATGGCGTTGGACAGGTAGTTGGTGAGCGCCAGCTCCAGCGCCGCCGCGTTGACCTCCACCTGCGGCATCTCGGGATCGATGCGCACCTCCACCCCCGCCGACTGCGCCATCTCGCGGAGCTGCCGCGCCACCTCGGCCACCACGCTGGGGAGCACCACGTTGCGCTGGCGGCGCATCCCGGGGTCCATCCGCGACAGCTCGATGAGGTTCTCCAGCGCCCCCTGCATGGCCTGGGCGTTCTCCACCACGATGCGCGCGAAGCGATCCCGCCGCACGGGGTCGGCCGAGATGTCGGGATCGGCCAGGAGCTGCCCCGCGCCCAGCACGGCGCCGATGCGGTTCTTGAGCTCGTGCGACACCATGCGGTTGAAGCCGCGCAGCCGCTCCTCGCGCTCGTTCACCCGCTCGGCCGCCAGGCGCAGGTAGTGGGTGGTGGTCACCTGCTGGATGACGGCGATGGCGCGGAAGAGGCGGTGCGCGCACGCCAGCAGCTCGGGGCGCGTGCACTCCTCGTCGATGCTGCCTACGGTGCGCACCAAAAAGGAGAAGAGCACGCCGCCCAGGATCTCGTACTCCTTGAGGATCTGGTGCGCGTCGAAGCCCTGCGAGTAGCGCAGCTCCCCCAGCTCGATGGCCTTGGCGGTGACGGGCGCATCGGCGCTGATCTCGTCCGCGGGGTCTTCCATGTAGTCCGCGATGCGGTCCATCAGCAGCGGGACGTGGTTCAGCAGGTCGTCGGTGGGAAAGACGCGGTTGGGATCGATCTCCACGCGCGCCACGATCCGCTCCAGCCAGCGCCGCGTGAGGTCCTCGCGGGCCTCGCGCATCCGCCCGGCGAGCGCCGCGGCGAGCCTGCAGTTGATGTTGATCTCCATCGCGCCCGCGGCTCGCCTTTAGAGAGTAAGGGGGATCTCTCCAAGCATTTTGCACGCCACGGCCCGCGCCGCTTTCCGCATCGTAATCGCATGGCTCACGCGGAGTCGCGCGATCCCATTTCCCCGCGCGCATCCGCCGCGTACGTTGTGTGGACCCCGCATCGCCCCACGCAACCCGGCCGCGCCCATGCTCGCACGCACCCTCGCGCCCCTCCTCCTGCTGGCCGCCTGCGCACCCGCGGCGCCGCGCCCCGTCGCCCACGCCGCGCTGGAGGCGGAGGTGCGCGACATCATCCGCCGCGCCGCCGGCGACACCGCCGAGGTCTCCGTCGCCTTCCGCGACCTCGCCACGGGCGACTCGCTCCTGATCGACGCGCGCAAGACGATGCACGCGGCCAGCACCATGAAGGTGCCCGTGATGCTGGAGCTATTCCGCCGCGCCGACGCCGGCGAGCTGCGCATGGACGAGCCCGTCCCGGTCGTCAACGAGTTCCGCAGCATCGCCGACGGCAGCACCTACACGCTCAGCGCCTCGGACGACGGCGACACCACGCTCTACCGGCGCGTGGGGCAGCGCGTGCCGGTCCGCGAGCTGGTGGAGCGGATGATCACGCGTTCCAGCAACCTGGCCACCAACCTCCTGATCGACCGCGCCGACCCGCGCCGCATCGCCACCACGCTGGCCGGGCTGGGCGCGAGCGAGGTGAAGGTGCTGCGCGGGGTGGAGGACGGTCCCGCCTTCCGCGCCGGGATGAACAACGCCACCACCGCGTACGGCCTGATGCGCGTGATGGAGGCGATCGCCGGCGGCCGGGCCGCATCGCGCGCCTCCACGGACGAGATGCTGGCGATCCTGGGGCGGCAAGAGTTCCGCGAGATGATCCCGGCCGGGCTGCCGGCGGGGGTGCGCTCCGCCAACAAGACGGGGAACATCACGCGCATCGCGCACGACGCCGCCATCGTCTTCCCCGACGGCCGCGCGCCTTACGTCCTCATCGTCCTCACCCGCGGCTTCGTCCGCGACAGCGTTGCCGCGGCCACCGGGCGAGACATCTCCGCCGCCGTCTACCGCCACGTCGTGCGGCGCTGAGGCTCTTACCGCTTTGTCTCACGCAGAGGCGCAGAGACGCAGGAGAGAAAGGACAAGACTCACACAGAGCCACAGAGCGAACGGAAAGGACAACCAGAAGGTTTACTGTGCCCGCTCTTCCTCTGTGTCTCTACGTGATGTCTTTTCTCGTTGGTTCTCCTCTCCTGCGTCTCTGCGCCTCTGCGTGAGACTTCCGTTACCGGCTTTGCGCTTCGTCGGCGGCGGGGCGCACGGCCTCGATCCGCTCTCCTTCGCGCACGCGCGCGCGTCCGCTGTTCATCGACCGGCGCTCCTCGTGACGCCCATCAGCGAGCGCGACTTGGAGGATGACGTGCTGAGCGCGGGTGAGGGCGGGGTTCCAGGTGGCGGTGCGCCCGTCGTCGGAGAGGCGCGCGGGGATCGGCTCGGTCATGCGGAAAACGGGGGGATTGGATGGACGGGGGAGCGCGGCAAAGCTAGATTCGGGCGGCGCGCGCACCACGTTGCGCCCCACCGACACGACCCGAGGACGACTCATGGCCGAGATTACCTGCGTCCGCTGCGGACAGAACAAGCCGGCGCTTCCCTTTCCGCCGTTCAACAACGACTTCGGCAAGCGCATCCAGGCGGAGATCTGCCAGGAGTGCTGGGCGCAGTGGCTGAAGCACCAGACGATGCTCATCAACCACAACGGCCTCAACCTGCGCGACCCCGAGGCCCGCAAGTACCTGCTGGAGAACACCGAAAAGTTTCTCTTCTCCACCGGCGACGCCGAGCAGGTGGACACCAGCAAGCAGGGCAGCATCCAGTGGTGAGCTGACCGCCCGCTGGCTGATCAAAACAGAGCGCCGTTCCCGGGATCCGGGGGCGGCGCTTTGGTTTGGGGGATGATCGGGCGAGTGAACTCGCAGCAACAACAGCACAAAGTCCGCCTTCGCGGACTCCGGGTCGGATGCCTGCCTGCACGAGCCGGCTTCAGCCGCCTTTGCGTGGTTCCAGCCGGGGGCTTCAGCCCCCGGCGTCCGGGACCGGGCCAATCCCCCGGCACCCGCACCAGCCCCGCCCGCGCAACCTGCGAAGGCAGGTTTCCCGCAGTTGTTGCAGCGGTTTCAACCGCCGGTCCCAACCGGCTTCATCCAACGCCACCCCGCCGCTCCACCTTCCGCGCCTGCTCCGCCAGCACCGCATCCACCAGCGGCGCCGGATCGAACCGCACCGGGTCGGTGGCCGGGAGCCCGGTCTCGTCCTGTATGCGGGCGATGGCGTCGCGGGCCTGGGCATCGGTGAGGTCCCAGGTGTTCAGGGAGACGGCGATGACGCGCGCCGGCTTGAGCGGCTCCACGACCGCCTCGCACAGGCGGATGGCGTCCGGCACCGGGGGGAGCGGCATCCAGCTGTACGCGCCGTTGCCGCCGTACGGGTGCGTGCGTGAGGGGAGGTGGCAGAGGATCATCGCGTCGGGCAGTGTGCCGTGGACGAGGCCCATGGTGACGCCGGAGTAGCCGGGGTGCACCAGCGACCCCTGCCCCTCCACCAGCACGATGTCGTTGCTATCGCACGCCTGCAGCACCAGCCGCTCCGCCGCCCCCGCGATGAAGTCCGCCACCACCGAGTCCACCGCGATCCCCCACCCCTCGATCAGGATCCCGGTCTGGCCGGTGGCGGCGAAGCCCACGCGCGCGCCGCGGGCCCGGAGCGCGTTCCGCACCTGGAGCGCCGCCGTCATCTTCCCGATGTTGCAGTCCGTCCCTACGGTAAGGACGGTGAGGGGCTCCACGTCGCGAGCCAGCCCGTGCGCCACCGGGAGCCCCTCCGGCGGCTTGCGCAGGTCGTGGATCTCCACCCCCGCGCGTTCGGCGAGCGCGGCGAGATCCGGGTCGTCGCTGAGATAGAAGTGCAGCCCGCTGACCACGTCCAGCCCCGCCGCCATGGCGCCCGCCAGGACGCCGCGCCACGAATCCGGAAGCTGCCCTCCCTGCGGCGCGATCCCCACCAGCAGCGCCGTGGGATTATCGCGCAGCCCCTCCTCGATCGTCCCCACCACCGGAATCGCGCCGCCGAACCCCAGCACGTCCTGCACGGTGCGGCCGGCCTGCGTGGAATCGAGCACCGCCACGATGCGCTCCGGCAGGTACCGGATCGCGCTGTTCGCGGTCTTGCTGGTGAGCGGGCCGAAGTGGGATTCGGCGAGGATCAGGTAGCGGTGCGTGGCGAGGGTATGGGGCACGGGAGTCTGGAAGTGCGTGAGTGCGTGAGTGCGTGAGTGCGTGAGTGCGTGAGTGCGTGAGTGCGTGAGTGCGTGAGTGCGTGAGTGCGGAAGGGAAATTGGCTAGTGCCGAGTGCCAAGTGCTAAGTGCTAAGTGCTAAGTGCGACCGCATGACTTGCGCCCCACCATATTTGTCATCCTGAGAGAGCCGCCCCACAGAAGTCCGCCGCACACCCCAGCCTGCTGCGGCGAACGAAGGATCTAGTCGGCGAGGCAGGAGGCCCGCGTGTCACCCCGGTCCCCTCGCCACGCGCAGTAGATCCTTCGCTCCGCGCCAGACGACAGAGCACGGCAGAGGGTGGTGAGGCGCGTCGCTCAGGATGACAAAAGGAAGGGCGAGGGCGGTTTCCTGTCTCCGCCGCCGTTCGCCTATTGTCGGGACCGCGGCACGCCGGGGGATGAATCCCCCGGCTGGAACCACGCGAAGACCGCTGAAGCGGTCTCGTTCGCGGCGGCACGGGGCCGATTCCGCGAACGCAGACTCGTGCGGTTCCAGCCGCGAATTCATCCGCTCCTGACCATTCGTCCCTGGGCCACGACTCCCCCGCACCAACGCACTAACGCACTAACGCACTCACGCACTACCGCGGCGCCGCTCCAGCCTCTTCCAAGATCGCGGGGATGCTCACCGATCCGGCGGGGAGGCGGAGGACGCGCTCCGGAAGGCGGATCTCGGCGGGGGCGTCGCGGACGAAGCGGCGGAAGCCCTTCCCCTCGAGGAGGCGGTGGACGTAGATGCGGCGCACGATCACCATCACCGTCGCCAGCACGGGCACGGCCACCAGGAGGCCCGTGATCCCCATCAGCTCGGCCATGACGAGGACGCTCAGGATGGAGAGCACCGGCGGCAGGTGCACCCGCCGCTCCATGATGAGCGGATGGATGAAGTTGGCCTCCACGATGTGGATCACCACCCCCAGCAGCACCACCAGAAACGCGCGTCCCACCCCACCCGACCCCAGCACGAAGAGCGCGGGAAGCAGCG
>DASVVI010000089.1:0-4449 GCA_036386635.1 Longimicrobium sp. | reverse complement strand
CTGCGCGCGTTCCGCCCACCCCCCTTCTGTCATCCTGAGCGACGCGCCTCACGATCCTCTCCCGTGCTCGAACCTCTGGCGCGAAGCGAAGGATCTACTGCGCGTGCCGAGAGGTCCAGCGTGTCGCGCACCGTTCTCCTGCATCGCCGGCTAGATCCTTCGGTCGCCGCAGTAAGTCCGGTTTGCTCCGCGGTTTTCCGTCCGGGGGGCTCCCTCAGGATGACAAAGTGAAAAGGGCACGAGGCGACAGGTGCGGCACTTAGCACTTAGCACTTAGCACTTAGCACTTCCCTTATTACTTCCCACGCACCTGTATGTTCGCTTCCTTCAACTGATCCTCGCCGAGCTTCACCGGGGCGCCTTCGAAAAGGGCGCGGGCGCTGGTCGTCTTGGGGAAGGCGACGACGTCGCGGATGGAGGTGACGCCGGCGAGGAGCATCACCAGGCGGTCGAAGCCGAAGGCGAAGCCCGCGTGCGGCGGCGCGCCGAAACGGTAGGCCTCCAGCAGGAACCCGAACTTCGCCTCCGCCTCCTCCTCACCGATCCCCATGGCCGCGAAGACGGAGCGCTGCAGCTCGGGGACGTGGATGCGGACCGAGCCGCTCGCCATCTCCGCCCCGTTGCACACCGCGTCGTACGCGCGCGAGCGCAGGCCCCGAGCGTACAGGGCGCGCGCCTCCGCACCCGTGGGAGCACCGTTCTTCGACGCCTCAAGGAAGATGGGGAGATCATCCGGGTGCGGCATGCTGAACGGGTTGTGCGCGTACACGAGCCGGCCGTGCTCCGCGTCCCAGTCGAAGAGCGGGAACTCCGTCACCCAGAGCCACGCGTGCTTCGCCTCGTCCACGAGATCCATCTTGCGGGCGAGGTGGCGGCGCAGCTCGTCCAGCGCCCCCTCCAGCGGCGACGCAATCGCCTCGTCCGTCGCGGATGCGGCATCCGGCGCGGAGCGGAAGTGGCCGACGACGGCCACGAACAGGTCGCCGGCCTCCATTCCGCTGGCGCCCAGGAATCCATCCAGCACGCCGCCCGTCAGCGCCTTGGCGAACTGGCCGGACATCCCCTCGTCGCCGCGCTTGACCCACAGCGCGCCCGCCGCGCCGCCGCGCTTCGCCACGTCCTGCAGCTCGTCCAGCTCCCTGCGCGACAGCCGCGCGCCGCCGGGAACGCGGATGCCGCGGATGCGCTGCGCCGTCCCCTCGATCGCCTGGAAGAGACGGAAGTCGGCGGCGCCCAGCGCCTCCGTCACGTCCACGATCGGCAGGTCGAAGCGCAGATCCGGTTTGTCGGTGCCGTAGCGGGCGAGCGCCTCCATGAACGTCATGCGCGGGAAGGGCGTCGCCAGCTCGATCCCCAGCACGTCGCGGAAGACGGCCGCCATCAGCCCTTCGCCCGTGCGGAAGACGTCCTCCTCGTCCACGAACGCCATCTCGGCGTCGATCTGCGTGAACTCGAGCTGGCGGTCGGCGCGCAGGTCCTCGTCGCGCAGGCAGCGGGCGATCTGGAAGTAGCGGTCGTATCCGCTCACCATCAGCAGCTGCTTGTAGAGCTGCGGCGACTGCGGGAGCGCGTAGAACTCGCCGGGGTGCATGCGGCTGGGCACCACGAAGTCGCGCGCGCCCTCCGGCGTCGGCTTGGTGAGCATGGGCGTCTCGATCTCGAGGAAGCCCTGCTCGCCCAGGTACGTGCGCGTGGCGTGCGCGGCGCGGTGCCGCACCATGAAGTTCTTCTGCAGCTCCGGCCGGCGCAGGTCCAGGTAGCGGTAGCGAAGGCGCAAGTCCTCGGACGCCAGCTCGTCGGACGGGGCGCGGTACACCTGGATGGGGAGCGGCTCCGCGCGCGTGAGGATGCGCAGCCCGGTGCAGCGCAGCTCCACGTCGCCGGTGGCCATGTCCGCGTTGTGCTGCCCGGCGATGCGGGGAAAGATCGTTCCTTCCACCTGCACCACGTCCTCCGGGCCCAGGGCACGCGCCTCGGCGAGCACCTCCTCCGGCGTCCACGCGGGGTCGAAGGAGACCTGCACGATCCCCTCGCGGTCGCGCAAGTCCAGGAAGACGAGCCCGCCCAGGTCGCGACGGCGGTGGACCCAGCCGGCGAGAGTGGCGGCGGTGCCCGCGTCGGCCGCGCGGAGCGTGCCCGCGGCGGTGGAACGGAATGCTGTGGCGAAGTGGTCCGTCATCGGCGCGAATGATCGGCGCCCGGCACGGCTGCCCGGGCGCGTCGTCGTAAGAAGTATCGGTGTGCGGCAAGCACGCCGGCGATGGCGCCCAGCGTGTCCGCCACCCAGTCCCGCGGGTCCGGCGTGCGGCCCGGCACGAAGCTCTGGTGCACCTCGTCCGATGCGCCGTACAGCGAGCCGACCGCGATCAGCGGGAGCCGCCCGGCCGCACCCGCCGCGCCGCCGTACGCCAGCAGCGCGCCGAGCCCCGCGTACGCCGCGAAGTGCAGCATCTTGTCCGAGTTGTCCACGTCCGGCAGCCGCACCGTGTGCTGGGCGGAGGCCACGAAGATCGCGGCCATGTACACCAGCGCCGGCGCCCAGCGCAGCCGGCGCCTCACGTGCTCTCGGCTTCGGCCAGCACGGCGAGGAAGTCGTCCGGCGTGCGCGCGGCGGCCAGCCTCTCGCGCAGCGCGTCGCGGCGCACCAGGCGCGAGATGCGCGAGAGTGCCTTGACGTGCGCCCCCGCCGCCGACTCCGGCCCCACCAGCAGGAAGACGAGCGTCACCGGGCGCCCGTCCAGCGCATCGAAGTCCACCGGCTCGGGCGCGACCCCGGCGGCCATTACCAGCTCGGGCGCGGAGTCGCTCTTGCCGTGCGGAATCGCCACGCCGCTGCCGATGCCGGTGCTCAGCACCTCTTCGCGCGCGCGCACGGCGCGCAGCACGTCGGCGGGGTCGCTCAGGTAGCCGCCGCGGTGGAGCACCTCCACCAGCTCCTCCAGCAGGGCGTCCTTGGACGCGCCCCGCAGCGGCACCTGGATGCGGTCCGGGGTCAGCAGCTCGGTCAGCAGCACACGCACCTCAGAGGGGTGGAAAGCACCGGCCACGCCGTGGGGGAGCGTGGCCGGAAGCCCGTCAACCTAACGTGGGCCCGCGGCGGCATCAAGCATGCGCCCGGGGAACACCGCGGCCGGTGGGGGGAATCAACCGGACGAGTGCTCAGTGCCAAGTGCCAAGTGCCAAGTGGCGAATTGCAGTTACTGGGCACTAGGCACCAGGCACTTCCGTTCACCAGCAGAGCCATGACACCCGAAGCACCCCCGATGGACCTGATCGGCCTCCTTCCCGAAGAGGCGGAAGCCGTGCTCCGCAGCCACTTCGCGGGGCGCGGGCAGCCCGCGTTCCGCGTGAAGCAGGTGCTGCGCTGGATCTTCGAGCGGGAAGCGTTCGGCTTCCACGACATGACCGACCTGCCGCTGGCGGAGCGCGCCGCGCTGGGCGACGCGTTCGCCTTCACCGCCCCCGCGCCGGCCAAGATCTCCCGCTCGGTGGACGGCACCGCCAAGCACCTCTGGCGCCTGGCCGACGGCGAGCTGATCGAGTCGGTGCTGATCCCCACCGCGACGCGCCTCACGCTGTGCATCTCGTCGCAGGCGGGGTGCGCGATGGCGTGCACCTTTTGCGCCACCGGCTGGGCGGGTTACCGGCGCCAGCTCACGGCGGGGGAGATCGTGTCGCAGTTCCGCGGCGCGCGCCACTGGGCGCGGAGCCACGGCTACGACGACATCACCAACATCGTGTTCATGGGGATGGGCGAGCCGCTGATGAACCCCAAGGCGGTCTTCCCCACCCTGCGCATCCTGAACCACGGCTACAGGCTGGGGGCGCGGCGCATCACGGTTTCCACGGTGGGCGTGGTCCCCGGCATCCTGCGCATGGCGGAGATGCCGGAGCAGTTCCGCCTCGCCGTCTCGCTCCACGCGCCCAACCACGAGCTGCGGCAGAAGCTGATTCCGCTCGAAAAGAAGTACGACCTCGGCGAGCTCCTCGACGCCCTGCGCAAGTTCGACGCGGCGGGCGGCAAGCGGATCACCTTCGAGTACGTGATGATCGACGGCGTCACCGACCTGCCGGAGCTGGCGGACGAGCTGGCGGTGGTGATCCGCGAGTTCAACGCTTTCGTCAACCTGATCCCCTTCAACCCGATCCCGGGGACGGACTGGCGCCCCTCGAAGCGACAGCGCCTGAACTACTTCGTGGAGCGGCTGGAGTCCCGCGGAATCTCCGCCTTCGTGCGCGAGAGCCGCGGCAGCGACATCGCCGCCGCATGTGGCCAGTTGCGCGCGGAGGTCACGGAGGGGAGGAAGCCGGTGCAGATGGGGTCGATCTGAGGGGTGGGAGGGTACCGGCGGTTGAAACCGCTGCAACAACAGCGGGAAGCCTGCCTTCGCAGGCTCGGCGGGGGTGGGGTCGCCGGTGTGGATCGCCGGGGCCGGGGGCATGCCGCCG
>DASVVI010000088.1:0-13184 GCA_036386635.1 Longimicrobium sp. | reverse complement strand
GGCTCCAGGAGAACCCGCTTCCGGCGCTCGGCGTCGCGTTCGCGGTCGGCTTCCTGGTGGCGGGCGGCACCAACGCGAGCTCGCGGCCCAACTCTCCGGCGGCGCGCGCGCGGCAGGAGCTGCGCGGGGCGCTGGTGGCCGGGCTGAGCTCCGGTGTGTCGCAGGGCGCCCGCGGCTTCCTGGACACGGCGGGGCGGCCGGAGGGCTTCGCCAACTCCTTCCTGCGGAACGTGCTGAGCAGCGTGCTCAGCGGCGCCGGGAGCGGGGGGCAGGAGGGTGGTGGCCAGGAGCGCGGCGGCCAGGAGCGCGGCGGCCGGTCGCAGGGCGGGGGCCAGGGTGGCCAGCGCTCCTCCGGCGGCGGATCGGGCGGCGGCCGCGGGCAGTCGCAGTACTGAGGATGCCGGAGGCCGCGTTCCGGGTGAGCGGTCGGGTGCAGGGGGTCGGGTTCCGCTGGTGGACCCGGCTCCAGGCCCGGCAGCTCGACCTGCAGGGGACGGTGAGGAACGCGGCCGATGGTTCGGTGGAGGTTCACGCACGCGGAGAGGCGGCGGCGCTCGATGAGCTTCGCCGCCGCCTCTCGTCCGGCCCACCCGGTGCGCACGTCGACGCCGTCGAGGTCATCGGTGTCGACCTCGCCTCTGCAGGCGAAGGGTTCCAGATCCTCCGGTAAAATCCCGAATACCTCCCGAATAAACCCATTCACAGAATTGCGTTCTGCCGCATGATCTCACCTGCGGCAGCCCACCGGGACATTTTCGGGCTCTCGCGTGCGGCAGAGCGCGATTCTGTGCGTTTCGGGGACGAAAGCCGGGGGCTAAAGCCCCCGGCTGGAACCACGCGAAGGCGGCTGAAGCCGACTCGGTAAGCGGAATACTGAACCCGGAGTCCGCGAAGGCGGACTTTGTGCTGTTGTTGCTGCGAGTTCACTCGCCACCCCTTCCTCTACTTCCCTACGCAGAAGTCGCCGAACACGCGGGCCAGGACGTCATCGACGGTGACGGCGCCGACGAGGTCTTCGAGGGCGGAGGCGGCGGCCTGGAGGTGCGTGGCGGCGTACTCCATGGGGATGCCAGTCGCCTGTGCGTCGAGGAAATCCTGCACCTCATCACGCGCGGCGCGGAGGGCACGGGCGTGGCGCTCGCGCGTGACCAGCGGCGCCTCCCCTGGGTCGCCCAGGATGCCGCCGAACGCGCGGTGCAGGAGGACCTGCCGGAGCTCTTCCAACCCCATGCCGTTTGGCGCGGAGACGGGCACCTCTCCCGCAGTCCCGATCCCCGGCTCGCCATCGTCCGCCTTGGTCCGCACCAGCACCGTCCGCGCGGGGTCCACGTCGGCTAGGAAGACGGCCTCGTCGGGCTCGAGAGCGCGGCCGGCTTCGGCGCAAAAGAGCACCAGGTCGGCGGCGGCCAGGTATCGGCGCGCCACCTCGATTCCGATCCCCTCCACGAGGTCCGACGTTTCGCGCAGGCCGGCGGTATCGACCAGGCGGAAGGGGTAGCCTTCGACGGAGAGGGTGGCTTCCAGGGCGTCGCGGGTGGTGCCGGGGACTTCGGTGACGATGGCGCGCTCCGTACCGAGCAGGGCGTTGAAGAGCGACGATTTGCCCGAGTTCGGACGCCCCGCGAGCACCGTCAGCGCTCCCTCGCGCAGGAGCTCGCCCTCCGGGGCGGTGGCGAGGAGGCGGGTGATGCGGGCGAGCACGTCCTCCGCGGCGGCGCGGATGCGGGCGGGGGGGACCGGGGGCTCGTCCTCTTCGGGGAAGTCGATCGCGTAGACGATCAGCGCCTCGGCGCCGATGATGGCCTCGCGCAGCTCCTCGACGCGGCGGGAGAGGCCGCGCTCCATCTGGTGGACCGCGGCGCGGTGCAGGGCACGCGAGCGGCCGTCGATCAGGTCCAGCACCGCCTCGGCCTGCAGGAGGTCCAGCTTGCCGTTGAGGTAGGCGCGGCGGGTGAACTCCCCCGGCTCCGCGGCGCGGCAGCCGGCGGCCAGAAGCGCGTCCAGCACCAGCTGCGGCGTCAGGACGCCGCCGTGCGTGGCGATCTCCACCGTATCCTCGCCCGTGTAGCTGCCCGGGGCGGGGAAGAAGGTGACGAGGCCGCGGTCCAGCAGCTCGCCCGTCTCCGGATGCAGTAGCGCGGCCAGCCGCTGCACCCGAGGCGGCGATTCGGCGAGGCCGGGGGCGACGCGGCGGAGGACGTCGAGCGCGTCCGTACCCGACACGCGCAGGAGCGCCACCGCGCCGCGTCCCGGGGCCGTCGCGATGGCCGCAATGGTGCCGGCGAAGGGAGCGGTGCTCATAGCGGGAGCACGCCAGGCATCACATGATGCTTGACGTTCACATGCGGCCGGTTACTAATACTAAGGATGAAGCCCGGCCGCGGTCCGGGACCGGATCGCACCCTCTCACGGGCACGCATGACGAGCATCCTCGCCGCGATTTCGGGGTCTTTCAGCAGGGCGCTGATCCTCGGAACGTTCTTTCCCGTCACGGTGTTCGTCCTGTGTGGGCTGTTGTTCGTCGTGCCGTTCCTTCCCGGTGAGGTTCCGCTTCTCGCCCCGCTGGCACAACTCGATCCCGGCTGGAAGATGGCCCTTGTCACGCTGGTCATCCTCCTTCTCACCGGGCTGCTGTACACCCTGAACACCCCGCTCATCCGGCTCTACGAGGGCTATCCCTGGCAGCGTTCGTGGCTCGGCAAGCGGGCGATCGCCAGGCAGGCGCGGCGCCGCGCGTGGGCGGAGTCGAAGCGCGCCGCCGTGCGGGACCTGATCAGCGAGATCAAGGAGGCGAACCGCGCGGAGGCCGTCCGCAGGAAGGCCCAGCGCAAGCAGGCGGCGGGCAGCGAGGCCGAACCACGAGAGCCCGCACCCGAAGTGGCCAGCCCGCCGGACCCGACGTTCGCCGAGCTCGAGATCTGGAGATCGCGCCTCGGGCAGAGGGTGACGAGCGAATATCCCGGCGGCGCTCTGGTGCTCCCCACGCGGCTGGGGAACGTGATCCGCGCCTTTGAAGAGTACCCCCGCGCCGTGTACGGGATCTCCGCCATTTCGCTGTGGCCGCGCCTGATCGCCGTGGTGGACAAGGATTACAAGCCGGTTCTGGACGAGGCCAAGGCGTCGCTGGACTTCATGATCAACGCATCGTTCCTGAGCGGGCTGCTTTCCGCCTCCATCTTTGTGGCGGGGCTGGTGGTGCCGGAACGGATCCACTGGGTTTCGTGGCTTCTCCAGCTTTCGCTGGCGGCCCTGGCGGCGCGGCTCTTTTACGTCGCCTCCATCGGCCAGGCTACTGCGTGGGGCGCGCAGGTCAAGAGCGCGTTCGACCTCTTCCGCTGGGACCTGCTCAAGAAGCTGGGTTACGAGCGCCCCGGAATCACCCCGGAGGCGGAGCGGGAGCTGTGGCAGCAAATCTCGCAGCGGATGATCTATGGAAACCCGCCGGAGGGGGTGCGGCTGATGCCGTACGTCCGCCCGGCGAAACCAAAGCCCTGAACCCAACACGGAGCATGCCTGTGATCCAGAGCCCAAGCCGGAGCCGGCACGAGCCCGGCAACATACCCGAGGAGCCGGACCCGGGACGGGAATCACCCACCAGGGGATGGGACAGGCTGCCGGGGGACGACGTCACGCCAGACTGGGATCGCGACGATCCGGTCGAGACTCCGGCCGACGATCCCTCCGACGAATGCGAGGGCGACGACCCGACCCCGGACTGGTAAGCCTTCACCCGGCCGCTTGCGCCCAACCACGCAGACCCTAGCGAGAGCATCCATGGCACGCAGACCGAGCGGCACGAAGCGGCTGAAGGAAAGGCGGGATCGGACCACGGTCTACGTCGAGAGGATGACGGAGCGCCCCGCGTCGCGCCGCTCCAGCACGACCTCGCGCGTCGCTTCACGATGAGCGGTGCGCCGGCAACGCCCCCGCCGGGAGCCCGGAAAGCGCGGAGCATCGCGGAGCTCCGCAGCGCGGCGGACGCCATGATGCCGGAGCTGGAGCGCGAATGGATCTCGTGGCTGAGCCGTCACTGGGCCGACATCGTGGTGCTGGCAGGTGCCGTCGTACTGATCGCACGGCTCGTCTTCGTGATCTGGGCCCCGCCGCGGCCGGTGCCCCGCGCACGGACCGACCTCTCCGCGTTCGCGGTGCTCCAGCTGCGCGACGTGGCGCCGCTGGAAGGCAAGGCGGATTCACTGCGCAAGAAGCTGGTGGGGCGCTACCTGGTGCGGCCGGTGCGGGCGCGAACGCCCATCGACAGCTCGAGCCTGGGTCCCGCCTCGCTGACCGCCCGCGTTCTCGCGGGGAGGCACGTCCTGCCGCTTCAGCTCGCGGCCGGCGCCGCGCCGGACTCGCTGCGCGCCGGCGTCTTCGCCGACCTCCTGCTCTCGCCGGCGGCACCGGCGGCGGGTGCGTCCGCGTTGTTCGTGCAGCGGGTGCCGGTGCTGGCCGTGTCGGCGGCGGGGGAGGGGATGCGCGTGGTGGTCGCCGTGGACCGCGGTCAGCTCGACGCACTGGCTCCCCGGCTCGGAACGTCCCGCGTCTTCGTGCTGTCGGGCGGCGGCGGGGAGGCGGCCGCACCCCCGACGCCTCGAGACTCGGCCGGGACGCCCGCCGACAGCACCGGCGGCGGATAGAGGCGGCCGATCCCACCAGAAACGAGCGCCCGCCCCGAATGCCGCGGCGGGCGCTCTCGCTATCGACGACCCGGCAGCTCGGTCAGCGGCGCCTGGCGCGGGCGGCCGGTTTGACTGCGGCTTTGGCCCGGGCGGCTTCCTCCGCCTTCTGGGCCTCGCTGGCGCGGCGGCGCTCGCGGGCGATCAGGAGCTGCTGCGGGAGCGAGGCCAGGTTGGTGCTCGCGTAGTACAGGTTGAGCCCCGACGGCATGAAGAGGAAGAAGCCACCCATCATCAGCGGCATGGTGTACATCATCATCTTCGCCTGCGCGTTCTGCTCCATTCCGCTCATGCGGGTGCTCACGAACTGGAGCGCGAACATGGACGCGACCAGGAAGAGCGGCAGTAGGTAGAACGGGTCACGCAGCGACAGGTCCGGGAGCCATCCCCACGAGGTGCCGCGGAACTCGATGGCGCTCTGGAAGACGAAGAAGAGGGTGATCAGCACCGGAAAGGGGATCAGCATGGGGAGGCACCCGCTCAGCATCGAAAGCGGGTTCACCCCCAGCTCCTTGTACATCTTCATCATCTCCTGCTGCTGCTCGCGCGGGTCGTCCGCGTAGCGCGTCTGGATCTCCTTCATCCGCGCCTGCATCACGGGCTGCACGGCCATGTTCTTCATCTGGGCGCGCATGGCCTTGGCGTTCAGCGGCCAGGTCACCAGGCGCACCAGCACGCCGAACAGGATCAGCACCCACCCGAACGACAGCCCCAGCGCGTGGAGCTTGCCCAGCGCCCAGATGACGACGGCCGAGATGGGCCGCACCACGGGGCGCAGCCAGCGGTAGCCGTACGGGTTCACCTCCTCCAGCCCGTGCCCGATGGCGACCATGCGGTCGTGCTCCAGCGGGCCCATGTAGGCGTCGTAGGCGAAGCGCCCGCCAGCGGCCAGCGGCAGCACGGTGGTGACCTGCGCGCGCGGGGCCACGCGCGCCTTGCCCGGGCCCGGGTAACGCTCGTCCGCCACGTCGCGCACCAGCACGCGCTCATAGGAGCTCTGCCCGTCGGCGATGGTGCCCAGGAGGAAGTAGCGGTCCTTGAAGCCCACCCACTTCGCGGCGCCGGGGAGCGTGTCCACGCCCTGAACCTTTTGCAGGTGCAGGCGCTCCACGTCGTCGTCGATCCAGGCGGCCACCTGCATCTCGCGCTCGGTGGCGTGCTCGCGCGCGTCGTGCAGCGCCAGCCCGGGGCCGAGCCCCGTGATCAGCCGCGCCCCGCCCGGCAGGCCCGTGATCTGCCCGGCCACGTTCACCAGGTAGTCGTTGGGGCGGAACGTGTAGCGCACCTGCACCTGCGCGCCGTTGGGCGCCGACGCGGTGAAGGTGAGCTGCTGGGCCGGCCCGCCCGCGCGCAGCTCGAGCCGGTCCGCGCTGGGGCGGAACTCGAGCGAGCGCAGGTCCAGCGTGTCGCGCCCGGCCGCCACGCGGTACGCCAGCACGTCGTTGGTGCCGCGCGGCACCAGCTGCACCCTGCCCGCGTCCACGTACGACGCGAAGCGCAGGAGCTGCGCCCCGGTCAGCGCGCCGCCGCGGGTGGAGAAGCTGTACTCGTACAGCGGCGACTTCACCGTGACGGTGCGCGGCACAAAGGGCTGCCCCGCGCCCCCGCCGGCCAGCGCGGCCGGAGCCGTCACCGCTGCGGGGGCGGTCGCGGCCGGGCGCGTGGCGGGCCCTTCCGCCCGGCGAACCGGGGGAAAGAGGTAGTTGGTCAGCGCCAGCACCGCGAGGGCGAGCGTGACCGCCAGGAACACGTTCTTACGGGACTCGTTCGGATCGTTCAAAACGGCTCGGTCGGGTTCGGGGCGTCAGGGAACGGGGTCCCAGCCACCGCGGCTGAACGGTTGGCAGCGTGCCAGGCGCTTCACCAGCAGCCAGCCGCCGCGCGCCGCGCCGTAGCGCTCGATGGCTTCGGCGCCGTACTGCGAGCAGGTGGGCATGAAGCGGCACACGGGAGGCTTGAGCGGCGAGATCCCCTTCTGGTAGAAGCGGATGGCCGCGATCATCGCGCGCGCGAGCAAAGTTCCTCCACCAGGGTGGCGAGCTCGTCCCGGAGCTGCCTGAAGGTAGCGCCGTACGCATCTGGCCGGGCACGCACCAGTACGTCGAGAGCCGCTCCAGAGTTGCGAAGCGCCGGAAGCACGACGGTGCGCCCGATCTCGCGGAGGCGCCGGCGCACCAGGTTGCGCTCTACGATGGTGTGCTTGTGCTTGGGCACCACCACCCCCAGACGCGGAAACGCCGCGGGGGAAGGGGAGACGAACGCATCCAGGTGACGCGTCTTCCTCCTCTTCCCCCGTTGGAACAACAGCCGGATCTCGGCGGAGCGCGCGATTCGTGACTCCCTGGGGAGCCCGAACCCCTGCCGCCCTTCTCCCTCGTCGCTCACGGCCGCGGCGGACCCGATGGGGCTGGGCTTGCCAGGCGCGCGGCTAGTACTTGCCGGCGATCTCGACGACCAGCTTGTGGCGCCCCTTGCGGCGGCGGGCGTTCAGTACGGCGCGGCCGCCCTTGGTGGCCATGCGGGCGCGGAACCCGTGCTTGTTGGTCCGCTTGCGGTTGCGCGGACGATAGGTCGGCTTCATCTCGGAAAACCCCTTCGGGTGCTGCTTCGGTGGACAAGTTCGGGTGCGGCAAAGACCGTGAAGATAGCGGTGGGGGCGGGGTTCGTCAACTGCGGGGAGTGGGGAATGGGGAATTGGGAATCGTACTCCGCTGGTCCTCCGGGTGCGGCGCGGATCGGCGGTTCCGCGTGTCGTTCAGGGCGGTTCAACCATTCCCCCACTCGCCATTCCCCATTCCCCGCTTTCTTGACTTTTCCACATCCCTCGGGTACGTTGCCCGTCCTTCCGTCACCCCCGTCGCGTGCTGTATACAGGTCATGGAGCTTTCCGCGGGAGAAGTCTGGACACGGATCCTGGACGGGGCGCAGCAGGCCCTCCCCGAGCAGGCCTTCCGTACCTGGCTGCAGCCCACCCAGGCGGTCGCCATCTCGCAGGACCTGCTGGTGGTCTCCACTCCCAACCCGTTCGCGGTGGACTGGGTGCAGAGCAGGTACGCGGAGCTCCTCACGGGGATCGGCGAGCACCTGTTCGGCCGCCGCTTTCAGCTCACCGTGCAGTACAACGGCGGTGGCCGCCCCGGCAACGTGCCGCCGCCCGCGATGCTGGTGGCGGAGGAGGCGCCCTCCGCGCCGGCCCCGGCCGCGCGCCCTGCCGAAGCATCCGCCGCGCCGAGCGGGCGCCCTTCCGCGCCGCTCAACCCGCGCTACAACTTCGACCGCTTCGTGGTCGGCAGCAACAACCAGCTCTCGGCCGCGGCGGCGCACGCGGTGGCCGAGGCGCCGGCGCGCACCTACAACCCGCTCTTCATCTATGGCGGGGTGGGGCTGGGCAAGACGCACCTGATGCACGCCATCGGCTTCGCCATGCTGGAGCGCGACGCCAGCAAGAAGGTGATGTACCTCTCCAGCGAGCGCTTCACCAACGAGCTGGTGAGCGCCATCCAGGAAGGGTCGATGGCCGAGTTCCGCCGCCAGTACCGGCAGATCGACCTGCTGCTGGTGGACGACATCCAGTTCCTGGAGGGGAAGGAGCGCACGCAGGAGGAGTTCTTCCACACCTTCAACGCGCTCTACGAGGCGCAGCGCCAGATCGTCCTCACCTCCGACCGTCCTCCGAAGGAGATCGGGCTGGAGGACCGGCTGATCTCGCGCTTCGAATGGGGGCTGGTGACGGACATCAAGCCGCCCGACTTCGAGACGCGCATGGCGATCCTGCGCAAGAAGGTGGAGGAGGACCATCTCCAGATCAGCAACCTGGACGACGTCCTCACCCTGATCGCGCGCAACCGCACCTCGTCCGTGCGCGAGATCGAGGGGGCGGTCATCAAGCTGCTCGCCTACTCGTCGCTCACGGGGCGGCAGATCGACCTGGAGCTGGCCCAGGAGGCCCTGGGAGGCGGCATCGTGCGGCCGGGCGGCGCGGGGTTCGCCATGGACGCCGGCTCCACGCCGGACCGGGTGCGCCAGGCCGTGGCCCGCGCCTTCAACACCACCCCCGAGGCGCTGCAGTCCAAGAAGCGCACCAAGGACCTCACGGTGCCGCGCCAGGTGGCGATGTTCCTGATCAAGGACCTCTTCGACGTCTCGCTGGTGGAGATCGGCAGGATGTTCGGCGGGCGCGACCACTCCACCGTCATCCACTCCATCGCCAAGGTGGAAGAGGAGATGACGACGGACCCCGCCTTCCGCCAGCGGGTGGATGAGCTGCGCGCATCGTTCCGCTAAGGAGCGGCGCCCTTGACACTCCACCCCCAACGGCTGTATTTGCGGGGGGCGAGTACCCCATTCCGTTGTGGATGGAGGGCGTGGAAAGCGGGTGTGGTAAGGGTGTGGAAGGACCGCGGATTATCCCCGGCGGCCGGGGAAACGTGGACGGCGTGGAGAATCGGGACGATCTCCACATCTCCCTCCACAGCGCGGCGAGCGGGTCCAACGGGTTGCGGGAGAAGCGGTTGAGAGGGGCGCGGACGAGGTTTCCCACGAATCTACGCCCTCTACTGTTGTTACTAGTTCTATAAAATACCGGGTGGAAGTACTTCCTCCCCGTGGAGAACACACCACCGCCGGCGGAAAGCGTATGCGATTCACCATCACGCGCGAGAACCTGCAGCAGGGGCTGGGAAACGTGGCCGGGAGCATCCCGACGCGTACCACCCTCCCCGTCCTCAGCAACATCCTGATGGAGGCGGAGGACGGGTTCGTGCGGATGAGCGGCACCGACCTGGACACCTCGGTCGCCGTGCGCGTTCCCGCCGAGGTGGCGGAGGAGGGCGCCATCACCGCGCCGGCCAAGAAGCTCCAGGAGATCGCCCGCGAGCTGCCAGGCACGGTGGAGCTCTCCACGCAGGGCGACACCATCTCGATATCGAGCGGCCGCACGCGCTTCAAGCTGAACGGCCTGCCGCGCGACGAGTTCCCCGCCTTCCCCAAGGTGGACTTCACGGAGAGCTGGCGGGTGACCGGCGCCGAGCTCCAGCGCCTGATCTCCCACGTCTCCTTCGCGGCGTCGACGGAAGAGACGCGCCCCATCCTGAACGGCGTCCTCTGGCAGCTCAGCGGCGAGGAGATGCGCATGGTGGCCACCAACGGCCACCGCCTCGCCAAGATGACGATGCCGGTGGAGGCGGACTCCCCCGTCCCCGCGGCCGACCTGATCGTGCACCCCAAGGCGCTGGGGCAGGTGCAGCGCCTCTTCACCGGCGAGGGCCAGGTGGAGGTGGGCCGCAGCGAGAACCACCTGGGCTTCCGCAGCGAGGCGGTGCAGGTGTACACGCGCCTGATCGAGGGGCCGTACCCCAACTACGAGCAGGTCATCCCCAAGGACAACGACAAGTTCATGGTGGCGGGCAAGGAGGAGCTGACCCGCGCCGTGCGCCGCATGGCCATCGTGGCGAGCGACCAGACGCACCGCATCCGCATGTCGCTGGGCGGACCGTCGCTGAAGTTCTCGGTGGAGACCCCGGACCTGGGCGCCGCCAACGAGGAGCTGACCGTGGAGTACGACGGCGACCCGCTGGAGATCGGCTTCAACGCCCAGTACCTGCTGGAGCTGCTGCGCTACATGCCCACCGACGAGGTGCGCATGACCTTCAAGGCCCCCGAGCGCGCCGCCACCATGCAGCCCGTGGGCAACGAAGACACGCCCGACTACATGTGCCTGGTGATGCCGCTGCGGCTGTTGAGCTGAAGGGATCGCAGCGGGTGGGTGCGCGTTGACGATGACGCGCATAAACTTGGGAATCGAGCTGGAAAGCCTCTACCAACGTTTGAACGACGCGGAAACCTCTGATGGACTGCTGAGTGGGGGCGGTGTCACATCGCGCGGCGGCAAAGGTCCTTGGGTTAACTTAGTCGTTGCCCAAGGATCGCCAGAGATACCAAGCTGCGTGACTCCGAAAGGGCCGAAAGCGACGCCCGAGCTCAATTAGCTCTTCCTCGACACACACCCCGTAAATCGAAGCGGCTGCGCTTTTCAACCCGTGATCCCGTATGGGCCAAACATCAGGTCGATGAAGGCCGAATAGAAGAACCATTTGCGCTGTCCACGGGCCCACCCCGGGGAGTTGAATAAGCTCCTGCTGGAACTCGAGATCATCGGCTAGTTCGAGCGGACGAAAACGCCCTTGTAGCTCGCTCTCGGCAACTACTTTCAGGGTGCGCACTTTCCTCGGTGACAGGCCGCATGCCCGGAGGTCCTCTTCGGCGGCCTGGAACAGCTGGTCTGCAGAGAGCCCGATTTGAGACGTCAAACGCAACCGAATAGTTTTCGCTGCTCGGTTGGAAATCTGCTGCCCGATCGTGGCGCGCAGCAACGCATTATACACTCCTTGCGGCTCGGCGGGGAACTCCGGGTGCTGGCTGATCAGCTTACTCATCGCCTGATCTTGCGTCAGAACAGCCCGTACTGCCACATTCACTGTCGGACTCTCTGCAGCGGCCGTCGATTAAGTGCTTGCTGCTGGGTTGAGGCGTCACGCCAAGATGACGCATTTTTTCCGGAAGAAACGTTTGAGTTCATTGTACAGCGCTCGTGAGCTTGCTCGATCAGCCGGCGGACATCTGCTTCGGCTTCGGCGGTTTCAATCAATGCTGCCAGTGACTTGAACTCCAAGAATGTAAGATCCGCTAAGTGCCCACGCAGGACTGGTTTGTCAAGCAGACCGAAAGCGTTCAGTTTTTCTCGAACGCCCGACCACTTCCTAAGCTTCTCGTCAGCTGTCGGCGGCAGTACCTGGAGAATGAGGTCAAACCGGCCTTGCCGGCTAATCGCGCGGTCGAAGTTGTTGATATAATTCGTCGCTACGATAAACACTATCCGCTTATTTTCATTAATGGTAGAGAGCTTTGGTAGCATCCCGGTCGTCAGAAAGCGTGACAACACGTCATCTGCTGTGTCGCGGTCTCGGACCATCTCGTCGAACTCGTCGAGGAGTACGACCAACTGTTCCGCGACCGCGAGCATGCCGAAGAGACGACTCGCCTCGGCTTGTACTTGGTCAAAACCGTGGCGGACGAAGTAAGATGGATCAACTTTGAGGAGTGGCCAGCCGATGAACTCGCTAATCAGTTCTGAAAGCTGCGTCTTCGAGGTTCCAGGTGGTCCGAAAAAGATTGCGGACATGGGCGTGACGCTGGAAAGCGATTTACCCGCCCTCACCCGGCCCGCGTCCCTAGCAATGGGTTCAACAAAACTCGTAAATAGCGTCTGGCGTAGAGAAAACTGCTCCGCCCCGACCTGTACTGTGGAGTCTAGAAACTCGCGCCCGAAGCTATTGGCGTCGGGCTCGGCATCGCGGGGTGGAATATACGGCGCGTCAAGGTGATCGAAGATCCAGCGGCGTACCGCCTCTGCCAGCAGCCGGTCCAGAGCGTGAGCGTAGTGAAATACGGACGCTGTTGACCAAGATTCCGGCCCCCTCAGTTGCGGATGATGCCCGGACGACCAACCGAGCGCCTTGTCCCCTAACTCGTAGGCACTGCTACTCAGCGCGTATGCAGCCGTACTGAGTTTGGGCAGATAGGTTAGAAGGCGGTCCTGAAGCTGAGCCTCCGGTGACAAGAGTTGCACGAGCATCTCGTACTCGTAACAGTGAGCCGTCCCGACGCTAGGGTAATGAAACAGTGGTTGGCTCCTTGGCCATGAACCATCGGACAACTGGACGTCAAACAACTTATCGAGAGCAAACTGGAGGATCAGTGCCTGATCTGGGGTAGCTTCTCCAAGGTCTCCAAGTTGACTTGCGATAATGATCGAGTAGGCTAGTTGATACGGATCAGCGGACTTACTTTCCGCCGCTTGCAGGCAGAGTTGTCTGTAGATCTCACGCCAGGCTTCATCCTGCACTCGTCGCGCGGTAGCATCGTCTAATTTCTCTCGCTTCTGGAGCACGCGCACCACCAACTGAGTGACGTACGCTGATGGGGGGTATCCCCCGACCGCTGCGTAGCCGTCTTTCAGGCCGTCGAGAAGTATCTGATCGGCTTCGTCGAATCGAGCATTGACTTCGGCGTTGTCCGATCCTTCCGGCACAAGCGCTTGCGCGACCTCTAAGACGAAGGCCGTCGTGAAAACGTTGTTCAGGGGGAGATCCGCACTCTTCCAATCCGATCCCACGATTCGCGTAACTAGTTCAGAAGTTCGCTCAGACCACTCGGAGGAGTGCCAATGGTCTGTCGCGATCAGGGACAGGACGCAAGTAGCAGTGCTCGCCTTCGATAGTTTTCCGCTTGGCTGTTCGTCCAGTCGATGGTAGAAACCGTTTGTATCCTCAGCATGGTAGCGCTTGAGCGAAGCAACTTGGTGCTCGATAATAGTCGCCAGATGCTTTCGCAGTGCTTCTAGTTCAGAGAAATCAATGACTTTGGATGGCGACGCCGCAGGGAGCGGTCCACCGAATGCACGGAGTGTCGTCTTTTTCATGGTGACTTTCAGAAGGGTGTTCCCGTTGT
>DASVVI010000087.1:0-4155 GCA_036386635.1 Longimicrobium sp. | reverse complement strand
CCGGACGCATCCGTCAGCGTGGTGTCCGCGGAGAAGGAGCCGCCGTTCGTGCTCGACCAGGCCACCTTCGTGCCCGCCACCGCCACCGCGTTGCTGTCCGCGTCCACCGTCTGCGCCGTGATCGTCACCGGCGAGCCGGCCGCGACCGACGAGGCGCTGGAGGTCACCAGGTACCGCGCCGGGGCGCCCGCGGTGAAGGTCACCTCGGCCGAGTCGGCCAGCGCGGTGCCGTTCAGCGTGCCGCCCACCTTCACCACGCCCACCGTGGTGCTGGTGAGCTTGGCCGTGTAGGTGCCGTTGCTGTTGTCCGTCACCGCCGACAGCGTGCCGCCGGTCGCGTTCAGGACCACCGTGCCGCCGCTGCGCGTGATCGGCGTTCCGTTGGCCGAGCGGAGCTGGACGGTGATGCTCGACGTGTCGCGCACCGGCAGCGTCGTCGGCGATGCGGTGATGGTGGAGCTGTCCGCCGAGGCCGTGCGCACCGTCAGCGTCATCGTCCCCGAGCTGCGGTTCGGCGTGGAGCCGGTGATCACCACCGTGCCGTCCGCCACGCCCGTCACCAGCCCGTTGGAGGTCACCGTGGCGACCGCCGTGTTGCCGCTCGAGTAGCTCACCGTGCCGCCCACCGGGCGGCCCAGACGGTTGCGCACCGTGTCGGTGAGCTGCAGCGTGGCACCAGCCGAGATCTCGGCGCTGTCCGGGTACACGTCCACCCACCCGTTCGGGTGCTGCACCGGCGAGCTCACCCACAGGAAGAAGGTGAAGCTCTCCACCGCCGCGTCCCGGCGCAGCTTCCACCGGCGCACCGCCGACGTGCCACCCGGCTGGATGATCTCGCCGTACGCGAAGTACTTCTGCGGCTCGCTCGTGATGAACGGCTGCGCACCGTCGTGGTTCACCGCCGTCACGATGCCGTTGTTCGGCGTCGAGGAGGTGTTCCGCGGCTCGGCGTCGAAGAACACCTTGACGGAGTCCATCGTGACGCCGTCGTGGGTGCCGATCGCCTGCCCAATCAGGTTCTTCACCCGCATGTCGAACGCAAAGCTGTCCGCCGCCGTCGTCACGTTGTCCGTGAGGAGGGAGACGTTCACGTGCTGCCCGCCGTAGTAGATGCGGTCGCCCTGCACTCCGGCCGCCGTGGCTGCCGCCGGATCGGAGCAGCGCACCGTGGCCGAGCGCGTGTTCGCCACGCACTGCAGCCGCAGCGGCCCCTCGGCGGGCGCGGTGCCCGGCGTGACCGGCTTGCCCACCGGCCGGTCGCCCGACGCCTGGCCCACGGCCACGCGCATGATCAGCTCCGCATCCGCGCGGGTGATCTGCCCGTCGCCGTCCGCGTCGCCGCGGCCGGGCACGTCGAAGCTGGCCGGGATCGGCCGCCCCGCCAGGTACGCATAAACGGCAAGGGCGTCGGCCGATGTGATTCGGCCGTCGCCATTGACGTCACCCACCAGGCCAGGGTCACGCTGCTGGGCCAGTGCGGGGATCAGGGCACCCAGCAGGAGCACCCCGGCCAGCACGGCCGCCTTGAGTGAAAAGCGACGCATCATCGTTCTATATCCTGTCGAAAGAAACCGGCGGAGGGATTTACCGGGCGGGGTAGGCGGAAACGATCAGCGGCGAACCGGCCGCGACCATGGGAGCGAGGTCGCTGAAATCGTTGGCGCCCACCAGCTCCTGGAAGTCCAGGCTGAAGGTGCGCTGCCCGGCCGGCTTCTTGGACGCGAAGCGGAGCGTGGCCAGCGCCACGTCGTCCAGCCCGCCCGCGGCGGCACCGGCGAAGCGCACCTGCCCGGGCGACACCTCGTGCCAGGCGCCGTCCACCCCGGCGGGGAAGTCGGCCCCGAGCACGGAGAGCTGCGTGGTGTCGTAGGCGAGCTGGGCCTGGAAGCTGGCGATGGAGGCGCTGGTCTGCACGCGCCGGAGGCGGACCTCGGCGTACGTGGTGACGGGGCCTGCCTCGGTCACCACCAGCACCGGGTGGAGCCCCGCCTTGAGCCCCGCGAACGGATCGCCGGGATTTGCCTGCTTGGGCTGCACCACGTCCTGGCAAGCGGCCACCAGGGCGAGCGCGGCCAGGGCGAATGCCGGACGGATGCGGAAGAAGTTCAGCTTCATGGGGGTACTCCGGTGGGGGTCGCGCGACGGGAACGGGATAATCCACGGAGGGGACCACGACGGCCGCGAAGGGGCAGCCGAGGCGCGTGGTTCCGGGGAAACGAGAGTTTGGAGAATACGTGTGCTGGAGCCCGGCGCTTGGTGGGACTCGGCGCGCCCGGGGGTCGGCGCTCTAGTGTAGTGGCTGCACCACGTTTGCGCAACTGTGCAGGCGGCAAAAGTACGGATTTGCCGGATGCGCGCAAACGTTGCCGCCGTACTCGTTTGCCGGTTTCCGCTCCGCTGCGGTCATAGCGCGCGGAGGGGGCTCACTTCCGGGCTTCCCACGGCACGAGCGCGGCTTCGGCTCCGAAGGCGAATAATGAGAACGGCAACTGCAGGGCTCACGCGGAGGCGCGTAGACGCAGAGTGGAGGCGCGGAGTTCTCTCCGCGTCTCTGCGTCTCCACGTGAGATCATGGGGATAATGGTCCCTTCTGGAGCGCGCGGCTCACGCGCTCGCCAGCTTCGCGCAGGCGGTCCTCGTCGGCGATCAGGGCGAAGCGGACGTGGCCCTCGCCCTCCGCGCCGAAGCCGAGGCCGGGGGAGACCACCACGCCCGCCTCGCGCAGGAGGAAGCGCGCGAACTCGATGGAGCCCATCGCCACGAACGGGCCGGGGATCGGCGCCCACACGAACATCGTGGCCTGCGGGGGCGGCACGGGCCAGCCGCCGGCGTTCAGCGCGCCGGTCAGCGCCTCCGCGCGGCGGCGGTAGGTGTCGCGGAGCTCGGATACGCACTCCTGCTGCGAGCGGAGCGCGTGCGCCGCGGCGATCTGGATCGGCTGAAAGATCCCGTAGTCCAGGTAGCTCTTGATCTTGGTGAGCGCGCCCACCATCGCACGATTCCCCACGCAGAAGCCGACGCGCCACCCCGCCATGCCGTACGACTTCGACATCGAAAAGAACTCCACCGCGATCTCCTTGGCGCCCGGCACCTGCAGGATGCTCGGCGGGCTGCCGGTGAAGGAGAAGTCGGCGTAGGCGAAGTCGTGGATCAGCAGCAGCCGCTCGCGCCGGCACACCTCCACCGTGCGCTCGAAGAACGCGGGGTCGGCGGAGAGCGTGGTGGGGTTGTTGGGAAAGGAGAGGAGGAGCGCCTTGGGCCGCGGCCAGGTGGATGCGCACGCCTGCTCCACGGCGGCCAGGAGCGCGCCGCCCTCCACCTTCCCCTCGTCGTCGCCCACCAGCGGGATGCTGTGCACGCGGCCGCCCGCGAATACCACGGAGTAGCTGTGGATGGGGTACGCCGGCGAGGGGACGATCACCGTGTCGCCCGCCTCCAGGATGGCGAGCATGAGGTGCGCGATCCCCTCCTTGGCGCCGATGGTGACCACCACCTCGCTCTCCGAGTCCAGTTCCACGTCGTAGCGGCGGGCGTAGTGCTCGGCCATGGCGTCGCGCAGGCCGTAGATGCCGCGCGAGGCGCTGTAGCGGTGGTGCTTGTGGTCGGCGGCGTGCGCCACCATCTCGTCCACGATGTGCCGGGGCGTGCCGATGTCGGGGTTCCCCATCCCCAGGTCGATCACGTCCTCGCCGGCGACGATGCGCTCCATCTTCTCGGCGTTGATCTGCGCGAAGACGTACGCGGGAAGGCTTGCGAGCCGCGGGAACTCCGCGGCGCTTTGCGGGGGCCAGGCGGGTGCGTCTGTGCTCATCGATGCTCCGTGAGGGTCACGTGCGTGGAGCGTCGTTGGGATGCAGGAGCCGGGCCCCAAACTGCGGCCTCACGCAGAGGCGCAGAGACGCAGGGAGAGAGAGAAAGGAAGAAGGGCTCACACAGAGACACAATGCCACAGAGAGAGAACTTCAAAGGAGGTCCTCTGTGGCTTGCAGTTCCTTCGATGCCTCTGTCTGACCTTATCGTGCTGTTCTCTTCTGCGTCTCTGCGTCTCTGCGTGAGACCCGCCGTTTGGGACTAAACGGAAATGGAGGGGCCCGGAGCTGCCGGACCCCTCCATATCACTCCTCCGAAAAAGAGCGAGCTTACTTCGTGAACTCC